>JANMLD010000290.1:0-1972 GCA_031372345.1 Pirellula sp. | reverse complement strand
GGCAAAAAGAACTGCTTGAAGCGTTAGAAAACCAGTTGATTCAAGTTGCATAAATAATCATAGCAAAACCAACGAAAACACAGGGAACACGCATGTGACAATACCGTTATTGGCCCAAAAGGCGCAACGGCATTGGGTCAGGCCTCTTTTTTTGTTTTTTGTTAAGCAGACGGGACGGCCGGGTTCCGCTCAAATGAAGTGACGTGAAGGAGATACAAATCATGGGTCCGATCGGTTTCGGGTTCGATCAGTACCATAAAATGCTTACCAACCGCCAAATTTTCTGGATGGCGAACTTCATAGGATTTCCCATCGCTCATCTTGATGATGAAAGGCGAAAACGGAGTTAACCTGAGCAGTTTAGTAAGTTGTTCTTTCATGTCGAAACTCCAGAGTCTCTTGAATTAATCCTAAATTGTATCTTATACCGTCCCCAATTCAAAGGGAAGCAAAGGATAACTGGGGGATAACCGATTTCGTACGTCAGCGAACTTGGCCGAATCGTACCTACTAACGGAGTTGAGTTCGAATTCATTGGGTCGAAAGGAGAGTTCTTTCCGACATCTTTCTTTTTTGAATGGCGTTGTTTCAATGAGGGTCTTAGCCGAGTAGTCCTTGGTCCGTATAGTTCACTGCAGTTACGGTTGGCGATTGGATCAGCGCCAGCATTCGCTCTGATTGGCCTACCAGTTCATCGCGAAAGACTTGGCTTATTCCCAACGCCATCATTAATATCGTATTCTCGATCGATGAAAAAGAAACTTCATGGAACGCCATTTGAATTCCATGCACGGCAATCATGCAGAAGCTAAGCACCGCAGCGCTGCGTGCGAAGGGCGAAATCGTGGGATGCATCCAAACCACCCAACAATTGCGAATCAAGCTGATCGCAGCGAGCAGGTAAAGCATGGCACCAATCAATCCTAAATCGACAACCAAGCTCAAAAAGGAATTGTGGTGGACATAACCGCGAATCGACTCCAAGCGAATGTTGGTGGTCCGGTCATCCAGGTAAGGTCGGTTGTGGACTTGAAATTGGTTGAAGCCGAATCCGGTGATCGGCGAGTCCTTGAACATCTGCATGGAGACATAGGCGAATGCGCCTCGCATCTTGGTACTCTCAAGTGTTTCAGCTTCGGAATACTCCCGTTTGAACGCGACCAAACTCGGGCCGACGACGAGTCCACCTACGATCGCCGACAGGAAAAGAGCCCCTAGAGTTAGCGTTCGAGTTTTCCCCTGTAGCATGGTGGAGAGCAGAATGATGACGATGGCCGCAGTTCCCATCCAAATGCTCCGAGTGTACGTCAACAGTATCGCGAGCATAAATAGGGGGGTCAGTCCAATCGCCAATAGCCAAGCCCATCGCTCGCGTGCGTAGATCCAAACCGGAAAAGTCCAGAGCAAGGCTAAGCACAGGTTGAGGCACATTCCTAAACGGACCGATTGCAACATGGGGCCACGCGCTCGACCGAAGTGGATCCCAAGTTTCGGGTCACCGATGAACTGCGGAAAGACGAGCGACCACTGCTTGGTTATTTCCAAGACGGCAGTCAGACTCAAGTAAACGCCAAAAAGTAAAAGGACTGCAATGGCTGGCCAAAGTGTCCGCGGCCTGACATCGGAGTGGCGTATCAACACAAACAAAAACGCCGGTATCAAATAGCCATTGAGCAAATGCATTACCGTCGAAGGCTGGCCTGCCAGTTCCTTTCCGATAGGTGTCGTCACAGTTCGGACGATGAGCCAGGCCAGGAATAGGAACAGCCAAAAATCTGTTGCGGTCAAGGTTCGAATTCTCGCGCGCCGATTCCACGAGTCGTACAAAAACTGACCCACCAAGGCGCATAGCCAAACGCGGTCCACCGTTGCAGACAAACCTCCAACCTTTGCCGACAGGAATTCCGGTGGAAAGACACTGGTGGCTACAAGGAATACGGCGGTGCCGGTCAGTATGTCATGATAGCGCACC
>JANMLD010000272.1:0-9845 GCA_031372345.1 Pirellula sp. | reverse complement strand
CCGCGCTCGGCAGCAACGCAGTGCTCAGGCGAGCAGCAGAATAAAAACTACCTGCCAAGGGTCTCAATGGGAGAGCGAGGCTCCTGCCGAGCTTGGCGTTGGTTCGGCAGGAGCCTCTCCCTCCCGGTATGATCAATCCTGCCGCTCGCCTGAGCGCGGCCCGTTGGGCACGCGGTTAAACGTTTTGAAAGCGCGTTTTCCTAGCAAGTCCGGCGGCGATTAGACCAACTAGTCCCGCTAACATCAACCACTGCCACGGGCGTAGCTTGTATTGCGAGTTGAACTGAAGCTCCAATTCGAGCGGCGTATTCTCGGCAACTTGCACACTACGGCGAAAGCTGTAGATGGTGCCTTCCTCGGGTAGGCTGATGATGATGGCTTGCGGAGCCGGCTCGGTGGTGCGTTGATGCTGGACGAGGCGTCCGGCGATTTGTTGCAGAATGGCGTTATCTTCTTTGCTATTTCCGGCTAAGAGTTGGCTTAGCTCTTGTGGTCGATAGTTGAGTTGCTCCTGTTGCAAGATTGGATTGACGGATGCTGCCTGCCTCAGTTGTTCGTTGTTGGCTATTGCCACGCCTCCACGATTGTAATCCAAGAACAACCGTTGTCGGCGTGTATTCAATCCAACGATGGCTTGCTGAGTCTGCAAATTCTCCAGTTGGACTCGCGCGTCTTCGTTTGAGGCGGCGTCTAGCGCATAGCGATTGGCCACGTTGTTGAAAGCCCACTGAGCTTTGGATTGCTCGCCAGTTTGCAGCAGTTGATTGGCTTGCTCAAGCAACTTCGCTGCCTGTTGCGCTTGATCTTGGCGTTTGCCTTTGAGGCTCGATAAATACGATTGGCGATCGTATTCTGCAAAACTGTTTTGTCCGACTAATTCGAGCTTGCCCTGGCTGTGGATCAATTGAAAGCCGCTTGGCGCAACCACTTTCCACTGAATGTTTTCCAATGGTACGTTGAGCTGCGGACTTACCAGATTGAGATTTTGCAAACTGCCTCCGGTTAGCGAGTAGACGAAGCGAACTTGCGCCGTACGATCGTCCATGCCTGGCAAAATATAGAATTGCCAAGTGTTATTGTTGGCTTTCTGCCGAATCGAATGAACGCTTTCGCCATTCACGAAGATACTAAACAGCTCGCCACCAGCCGGGAGTTGGACGCTCAAGCTACTACGCTGTATCACCTCCATGTCCACATCGACCGCAGTAAGTTGGTCGCCGGTGGGGGAGAGCAAAGTTGTCAACGTTCCGGATGCGACACGCAGCTTCAGCGCATCGGCCAACGCATGTCGGATCACTCGCAGGCTCATCGGTGTCGTAGGCGCCATGGCTCGCAATGTCAGAGCGGGCGCGTTGCGATTGCCCGCCTCGCGTAGCGGTTGTGGGACAGTGCTCCAGTCACTGCGCTGCCAACCTTGAGTCATTGTCCCTGGTTCTATTTCCAATCGACCACCGGTGCGCACTGAATAGTAGTACCCTATTTGCCGTGATTCCGGAAAATCGATTGGACTAAGCGATTCAGTGTCTCCAGCGCGTTCGCCGCGACGTTCGTACTCGATTTGGAATTGAACCGGCCCGATGACGCGGCGTTTGAAACGCAACTCCCATACGCTTTCGTCTTGAGTCGAGCGTACAAAGTCGCTTACCGATTCCCCGTTCGCCCGAACCGTTTTGACCTCGTCGGCTCCCATCGTAGGTAACTTAACCGATAGCGTTCGAATCGCTGCGTTCGACACCGTAAACTCCGCGAGCACGGTTGAGCGAGTTTGCCCTTCGCGCAACGTCACATCATGCAACACTTGACCGGTGACCCAAGGTGCCAATTTTTCGATACCCAGTTGAAGACTCCAGTCACGTTGTAACAATCGAAAGGCGAGTGCTCCCTGCCCTTGAGCTCCCAACGAACGCGGATCAGCCTCGGAGACGTTTTGACGGGTGACCGTTCGGAGTCGAATGCCAGTAATTGGCTGCACGACTAATTCGCCTGACTGGCGTGTGGCTTCGTTCAATTCAAAGCGAGGAATCGCCCATTGCTTCGCCTCGCTCGGCGCAGTTCCAGCTAGCGTCATTGAAAACTTCTGCGTGCCCATCGTTTTGCCTTTTAGATGAAGCACAATTTGTCGCAGGCCGTTTTCGGTTAACTCAGACCAATGGTGCAACGATTCACCCGTTAACGATTCCACCTCCAAACCAGTTGGCAATGCGAAGCTCAATTGAAAGAGTCCAGTGCGACTGATCTCGGCCACAAAGTTGATGCCAAGCACCACGCGTTCGTCCCCAAAGGACACGACTTGCTTGCTGATAACGCGCACTTCGGGTGCGACAGGCGAAACTTGGACGGAAAGTCTGCCACCTTCTGCACCGTAGCGATAGACGCGGTGAAGAGTCGTTTGTTTATTGGTCACCAAACTTGCATCAAAGTCGCCTAGGTTAACCAACGACAGCGATTCGGCCTTCACGTTCTCAGGTTGAGCTTCGGAACCAAACGCCAACGCGATCAGTCCGACCTCGCCAACAGCTCCTTCCACTCGCAGAGGTTCTAGCTGAACAACCGTTGGCAGAGCATCGAGGCTGCGTTGTGTTTCAACCGTTACGATAAACTCAGGCGGCGTGGCTGGAGTGACTTGAAGTTGCAAGCGGCTCTTATCCGCGTCAAACTGCCACGAACTGACTGGACCCTCCACAGAGCTAACCGTTAGCCCCTTCGGTATGACTAAGTTGAGTTGTTGCACTCGACCTTGCGAAGTACGAATCTTTAAACGGTGCTTGCCATCGACAACGCCGGGTCCGGGAGTGTAAAGTCCAGCACCTTCGACAAAGTACTGAGTCGCTTCAGTGGCAAGGTCGCGTGCCTGCGGCCGCAAAATGATTGTTGCTGGCCCGGGTCCAAGCAGAATCTTTACGCGAGCTGATGCTGAACTCGAATTGGGTTCTGTAGTCAACGATTCGATTCTCGCTGCCGAGTCGCAAACGACTACCCAACTCGCTTCGTCGTAACTAAGCTCGATTTGCTGCAGAGCCGCACTTCCCGTTAGTACTGGAATGCCTGTAGCACATTGAATCGCCTCCAACTGGAATTCGAACGTAGCCGAAAACTGTTTTAGTTCGGTTGTTTCCACGGTCGAGTTTCTTGTAGCTTTTTCGTCATCCAGTTTTTCATTCGCGCCTTTCTGGGTCTCAACGCTTTCCGTTGCAGGAATTGTAACAATGTAGATTGTGCCTTGATTGGGAAATTCCTGTTTGCTCAATCGCAGTCCTGTTCCGTTGAATTTAGTCAGCACGGCGGGTGCGCGGAGCAGCACGAAGCGATCTCCGGGACGACCTGCCACGATGACCTCGGCAGTAGCGGTCAATCGCTTGTCTCGACTGGAGACATTCCACTTCTGTCTTAGCGAACTAGCCGAATGCATTGAATCGAATTCATTCGTACTAACCTGATTGTTCACGGCATCTTCGGCGATCATCCGACTAGGCCAGCATAAAACCGCTGAGCCAACAAGCAATGCCAGAATTGACGTTGTCACTATCGCGGCTTGGTTACCTCCCGACGGATTTTGAGGGTCTGCCGTAGTCGATGGCCCGTCAGATGTCTTGGTTGCGTCGCTCAAGCGATCAGTCCTTCTCCATTGAATTGCCGCGGGTAGGAATTGATACACCAAAATGTCCAATGCCAACAAACCAAAGAACCATGGCGCTCCGTTCGTTTGCAATAGCAAGCCAGTCGCGATCAGCCCCACCGCGACCCAACGCATGAGCCAACCACCTCTCGATTCGCGAATTCGCCATGCGAGTATGGACAACATGATGCCAACCATCGCCAGAGCAACGCCCGGCCACGAAATATTGGCACGCCAACTAGGGGTGTTGCCTACTTCCAAGCTCACACTCTCACCCGATGCCAGCACGGGCAGGTTAAGCTGTAGCGGTGCGGCGGGCACCATGTTCGTCAGTGCGTCCCAGCCAGCAGCGCCCGCTACAAGGATGGCTAACGCTAAGGCAAACAGCCTGATGGGTATCGAAGCAACGAAGACAACCGCCAGTGCTAGTATCGCAAGCGCGACCAATGGAATCAGACCACGCTCAACCAGCCAATCGAAGCCGTTAGGCCACACGACTGGTACGCTCGGTTCGACGGTTCCGCCGATTGGAATAAGCATATGATTCACGTCAGCTTTCACATTCCATTGCGTTTTCAAAACCGGGGCCAAGACGGTAGGCAACACGAGTGTCGCTCGTCGTTTATCTTGTGCTGGCTTACCGAGTCGCAAGCTAACTTCGACTGGCGCATTGGGATCCGCGCCGCCAGGCAATGGAATCAGCGTTTCATCTCCAGCTCGTCGGGCTGTGACGGGCTGACCGTTGACCGATACGGCCCACAATCGCACCGGTTCTCCCGGCAATTGCAATTTCAACGTGCGCTGACCTCGCGACTTGACATAGTACAACAAGTCCGTCACCAACTCTCCGTCCTGCGAAACGCGGCTATTGGCCTCTGAAAATTCGACAACTTGGGCTGCGGTTGTTCCAGGATCGAACCAGTTGACCTTCAATCGCAAGTCAAAGGGACGCTGAGTGTATTGCCAAGTCCCCAGGGCCGGAGCTGTGCTGAGCAAGCGAAACTCGGCTGGCAGTTCCAGCGGATCGAGCACCAGCAGTTGACTCGAAACCAACAGCGTTTCCATTTCAACTTGCACGGGACTAACCACCTCAATATAGCCGCGATCACCCTGCACACCTATCGGAGTAACCAGTCCGGCTTGAAAGGAACCATCCGCCACATTGGGCTTCTCTTCGAACGTGACCAACAACGTGTATGCTCCCAGGATTGGTTGTTGCAGCGAAACGATCAGCGTGTCCCCTTCACGGCGCCAATTGCGAATTTCCTTACCATCGACAGTTACGTTGCTTAGTCTGGTTGGAACCGTCAATTGCCACTCAGCCACAGGAGCGCCGGTGACCGAGTAATTGATCAACGCACTTCCATACACCGTCCCTTGGCTCAGCGAAACCAAATGGAACACATCCGATTGAATGCTGCGGTCCAACTGTTCAATCTGCATCGTTGCGCTCCAGCCCCGTTCACGAATTCGGAACGCCTGTTGAAGATTGGGCACAGGGCGAGGGAAGTAGGACAGCGGCTTCTCAACTAACAGATCGATCGTGCCCACCGTCGCGCGGAATCCAGGGGCCACTACGATACCGATGTCTCCGCGAACGGCTTTCGCGTTTGGAAACAGAATGTGCGGCAAGATCCATTGTCCCGTCGTGGCGACTTCGTTCTTCTCCAATCGCAAGCCAACGAGCTGCCGTCCTTGAACATCCTGACTGAACAAGATCTTGAGGTTTCGCACGCTGTCCGTTGTCTCCGACGAAGCCATGTAGTCCGCCACGCTCGCTCCAGTGACGGCCACTACTGAATAATCTGCCGGTAGACTCAAATTCCATTCGCGAATGGTTGCCTCACGAATATCCAGTTCGATGTCGGCCGTGATCACACGATCGGATTCGGACAGTTGATACAACACAAGCTGCGTGATGCTGACTTCAGGTTGCACGCGGTCCGCCACGATGGTGAACCCGTAGTCGGCTGACGGAAAGCGATAGACGAACAGCTGTCGCGACTGCAGTGCATCGCCGGGGAACTGTTCAGGCGCCAATTGAGTTAGGCCGCGTAGGCCGGTTGGTTCGACGCTGACCGAACCAGAATTGGAGATACGCAGATGTCCTGAATTGCGAATGGCTTCTTGCGGCTGGAGACTTAGCCCTTCAACACGGACGGGGAAATCTCCCAATGTTGTCTGGCTTCGGACGGTAACCTGACTGTTGCTAGTAAGGGGCTGATTGAGCGTGATCTCCAACTGCCGTTGATTGCCCTCGCCAACAACCTTCCATGCGACGATCTTGTCTCCTTCGACGTTCAAGATCTCACCAGGGCCGACCATCTGGATTGACAGCGACTTGAGTTGGCCCTGTAGCAATTGATACGCGATTCGGTGTTCTTGTCGCAACAGCCCAGGACCGACGCTGGCATCGATCGTTGAGTTGGTGGTGAAAAATGACTTGCTCTCGGCTGTGCTACGCGCACTCTGCCAACGCAATAACACGTGTCCAGTCGCTGGCAAAAAACCTCGCCAGTCCTTTTCAACGAGGAGTGGCACTATTGCCTGTTGATCGCCAGCGAACTCGATCCCTTTATCAAGACCGCGTATGCTTATCGGCACCACGGCGATTGCGGCCACCGTGAAGTCTAGGCCTTGCCAATTTGCCTGATCGGTCTTAATGGCGGCTACAAAATCCAGTGCAATCGGAAAGCTTCCAACCTTGGGAAAGACCAGTTCATACACAGGCCCTGAGTCTGCGTTCAACAACTCCAAGCAATAGTCCAAGCTTTCCGGTAACTGACTGATTGCAACCTTACCCGACAAGGCTCGTATTCGAGTGCCCGCCTCGCGGACGCTGGCTGTACCACGAAGCTGAAAGTTGACCGACTTGCCGCTTGGGTGAAGTTCACCGACCATGCTGGTGTCGAGCAGTTCTATTGCTGGTGGCAAGGCGCTGTTGCGATTGAGCTGCAGTTCCAATCGACCACCCGTAGCGGTTTGCAGCCGGTCGATCCGATTGCTCGAAACGAGTGGTGCGAAGCCCTCTGCGGTTACTACCTTTCCTGCGACACCGACCAAGTATTGGAGTTCAATCTGGGAATCAAAGCCCAGTGCCTTACCCGGCATCAAATGTGCAAGTTCAACCCTGGTGGGAATTTCGGAGTGTTCGCTGCGAATCCGGATCGTAGCGGTTCTATCGTTTGCTACCTTGCCATCAGTAGTTCTATCCACCGCAGGTTTATTACCGCTCGACGGCTTGAGCAGTAGATCGAGAAACCGTAGCGAACCGACCGTGCGGACCGACCATGAAGCGATCGAATCACCTTGGACGTCGATCACGTCTCCAACGCCGCCTAGCCCAAGACTGACAGGTTCCTGTTGATTACTGTCCCCTTGGACGATTCGCAGTTGCAATCGGATAGTCTGCTCGACTCCTTTCACCCCCACTCGAACTTCTGCTCGAGAGCTGGCCGCGTACAAAAACGCTGGCGGCTTTGCGTTCCCAGTCTTCAAAATGATCGTTTGAGCTTCTTGAACTGCCTGAGCGTCTTGAGTCGGCAGCGTGCTCTCCTCCGTCGATTGCCCGAAGCAATTCAGACTCAAACCGATCAAGAGGCAAGCGAACAAGTGCGTTGTATTATGGGTGAACATGGCTTGAAGTTTGAAGCTTGGAGCTTGAGGTTTGAAACCAAATGACAAATGACAAATGACAAATGACTAATGACTAATGACTATCGCCTGTGCAACCATCGCCCGTAACTGTTGGACGCGCGGTTGACTAGCAACTTGCTCTGGTAACTTAGCGAGTACGTTTTGCAACTGTTTCAAATCCACGCTGTCGGCCAACGGTCCGCCGCCGAGCTTGGCAGCGAACAATGCGGCAGAGGCGGCGAGTTGCATGGACGCTTGGGCTTGTTCGAATCTCGGCGTATTCGATTCGTACAGGATGGGCCAGCGACGTTCGACCATTTGGCCGCTCGCCAGATCACGGAATCGCACCGAGACGCTGCCAACATCGCCACTACCATTCGGCTTGATTTCAAACTGATACACGGCAACTCCAGCCTCGGCTGCAGCCATCTCGGCGGCATCGACTTGGTCGTTGCGGAAGTCCTCTTTGTTGAGTCGATGTTTTTCGAATCCGAGCAGCTTGTAGCGACCAACTCGTTGCGGATTGAATTCCACTTGCACTTTGACGTTTTGAGCCGACGGACGAAGCGAGCCAGCAATCTGAGCGGCAAAGCTCTCACCCGCAGCCGCGGCTGAGTCGAGTAGGTAGTAGCGACCGTCGCCTTGACGGGTTAAGGCTTCCAGCACCTCATCGTTCAAATCCTGTGCGCTGATACCAGCGGCGTCGAAAGCAATACCTGCGTCGCGCATTTGTGTCACCAATTTGGCAAGGCTTTCGGGATTGGCGTCCCCTAAGTTGACAGCGCCATCGGTCAGCAGCACGATTCGATTTTGAGCTCCAGCGAGTTGTTGTTCTGCGGCTTTTTCGCGAGCCAACAACAGGGCGGCTTCGATGTTCGTTCCCCCTTCGCTAGGCAAATTTTCGATCAATTGCAACAACGTTTCGCCTTGGTTGCCCGGTACTTTGTCAGCCAGCAGTCGCGGCGTTCTGGCGAAACTGATCAAGGTAACCTGGTCGGTCGCTGTCAATTGTTGTGTTAACGTTTGGAAGGCACGCAAGACTGCTTGACGGCGATCCGGTCGCTCCATCGATCCTGAATTGTCGAGCAGCAGTGTCAGCCGCAGCGGAGTATTTTGCGAGCGGCCCGTGGCTGCAGTTCGCATCGAAACACGCAAGAGGTTGCGTTGCATCAAGAATGGATGAATCGCTTGTTCAATGCGACAAGCCACCTTTTGATTGCCGCTTGGCAAGGGATCATGATAATCCAGGGCGTTGACGAACTCTTCGATGCGGATCTTAGCGGGTTCGGGCCATTGTCCTTGGCCGAGTGCGGATTGAGCAAGTTTGAACGAAACATCGCTCACATGCAGCGAGAAGGTCGAGAAGGCGTCGGCTGAGGCCGCTTGCTCATCGAGCATCGCTGGCTGCTTAGGGGTGGCTGGCTTGATATAAGCTTTGATATCAGCACGATCGCTCGAGGATACCTCAGGGCTGGGTGCATGAACGGACCTCCAGTGGCGGCTGGCATCCGGATTTTTGCTTCCTAAGTTCAATTGGGAGAGCTGTTCTAATGCTTCGATTGGGAGATCTTGCGTGCTGTTTGGGTTCAAGCGGTTCGTTAGCGGGTAGCCAGACGGTTGGTCATCTCCGGATAGACCTTGCAATGCATCCCCTCTCAACTGATTAATCAGTTCGCTCACTCGTATTACTTCAGAATCCTTACCCTTGATGATTACTTGCCCATTGGGTTCTGCAAAATCCAATTGCACCTCTCCCAAAAGACCGGCATCGATTTGGGAACCAGCTTCACCAGACACCCGCTCGCCAGAACGGTCCTTTTCTTGCAGATCTTTAACATCAATTTCAACAAAATCAGAAGTCGGTTTCCTGTTACGTAAACCAGGAAGGGCGGTTCCATTGATAGTAACAGACCCTTTCGATGAATCTGATTCGAAGACGCTCTCTGTTGGTTTGCCGAGCAATTCAGACGTCGTTTCGCTGAGAGTATCTTCAGTGCCCAATAACGGACGACGTGACTCACTTGACCAATCAGCCTTGGATTCCTTTTTCGATGACTCTACTAGCTGATCGAGATGGTCAGATTTTTCGACAATGTCTCCATAACGCTCCAACCGTCGATTGCTAAGTTCTTTCCAGACCTCGGCGGTGGGATAGGCAACTGGTGGTAAATCACTGCCAGTGGGCAGCGATGAGCTTTCGTATTTTGGATTTTCGGTTCGACTTCGTGCGACCTCTTCCTCTGGGATAATGATACTTGGAGTGACAGTCATCATCAAAGTGGACGCGGAAGGGGACTGATTAATGAGTCCATTCGACTGACTTTGTTCACGATTCCTACGAATCCCGCCCAGCAAAATCGAGCCACCAGAAGCTTCTGTCGTATGAGTTTGCACAACTTGCTCGCTAACTGTTGGAACATCCAGTCGTGCTGCGACAGCATCTAACGCGCCGTCCATATCGCTGTCCCTTTCCCACTTAGTTATCTCCGACTTGGGTGATTCAAGATCAGATCTCAAACTGTAAGCTTTCCCATTGTCGGCCCAAAGCGAGTTTGGCGTTGCTGACGCAATGGCAGCAAAGCTAGGTTGGTTT
>JANMLD010000305.1:0-33924 GCA_031372345.1 Pirellula sp. | reverse complement strand
AATCCAACCAACTCGGCCAGCGATGTCTACACGATCGGTGTAACACTCACCGACGATGACACCGGCACGGCGACTAGAAATACGACGACCACGATTACCAACGTGGCCCCGGTTCTGCTCACCTTGTCCGCCACGTCCGTGTTGGAAAACGGAGTCGTGCATCTGACTGGCACGTATTCGGATGTCGGCATTCAGGATACTCACAAGCTGACCATCCTTTGGGGTGAAGGGGTTGCGGAAACCGTGGTTGTCAGCGGTGGCTCGTTTGATATCACGCACCAGTACCTCGACGATAATCCAACCAACTCGGCCAGCGATGTCTATACGATTGGCGTGACTCTTACGGACGATGACACAAGCAGCGTAACCGGTAGTACTACTACCAGGATTTCCAACGTGGCACCGGTACTCGCTAACTTAACCAACAGTTCGCCTGACTGTGGTCATGCGTTTATGGGCGTGAACGCGGTCGCGATTGCGGCCTTGTTTACTGATGTCGGCCTGCTCGACACGCATAGCGTGTCCATCAATTGGGGCGATGGAATTACCACTGTCGGTTCAGTCGTTCAGGGGAGTGGTAGCGGCTCGGTGAGCGGCAGTCACATTTTCGCGGCTGGCGGAATATTCACGATCACACTGACACTCACCGACGATGATGGTGGCACGTCGCAACTGACTTCCTTTGCAAGCATCGGGGGAGTCGGCCTGCATAATGGACAGCTTCAGATTATCGGCACTGACGGCCGCGATGTTGTCCATGTCGAGTATGGCGGATCGGACGGCGGGGCTGATCGAACAGTAAAAGTCAGCGCGAATTTCAACTTGGCCAATGGAAACGGCGGCTCGGACGGCGGCTCGGATGGCGGTTCCGATGGGGGATCTGACCAATTTACGTTCAACTTGAGCAGCGTGACCAGCATTCTCATCATTGGATGTGGTGGTAATGATCACTTGCACGTCAGCAAGAAAGTCATGATTCCAGCCACTATCGACGGCGGCGCTGGCGATGACCAAATCTGGGGTGGCGGTGGACATGACACCATCACCGACTTGATAGGCAACAACACGATTAAATCCGAGGGTGGAAATGATGTAGTTACAGTCGGTAACGGAAACAACCAGATCGATCTCGGCAGTGGAAACAATACAGTCACAGCCGGAAACGGAAACAACAGCATCAAAGCCAACGGCGGCTCCGATGGCGGTCCGGACGGTAACAATACGATTGTTGTAGGCAATGGTCTCAACGATATCGAGACTGGCGACGGCAACGATTTGATTGCGACCGGAAACGGAAACAATGACATCAAGGCCGGTGCTGGAAACAACACCATCAACACCGGTAGCGGAAAGGACAAAATTCAGACCGAGGGTGGTAACGACACGATCAACGCTGGAGATGGCGACAACGAGGTCAATTCCGGCAAGGGCAACGACATCATCAATACGGGAATCGGTCGCGATCTGATCGATGCCGGGGATGGAAACGATATCGTTCGAGCCGGTGCCGGTAACGATACCATTCAGGGCGGATCGGGCGACGATATCTTACTCGGTGGCGATGGCAACGACACGATTCAGGGCGGCCAAGGTCGGGATATTCTCATCGGTGGCATCGGTGCGGATCGCCTCCTCGGTGATCAAGACGAAGATATTTTGATTGCCGGCTACACTCTTTGGGACAACAATTCCGTTGCGAATACCCTCGCGCTCACGGCCCTCTTGAAGGAATGGACTAGCGGCAATAGCTACGCGACGCGAGTTGCCAACATCACCAATGGTGGAGGGCTGAACGGACTCTACCGGCTTGTAGGTGACGACGGTGCGACGCAGACGGTGTTCAACGACAACGATGTCGACACCTTGACGGGCAGCCAGGGCGTCGACTGGTTCTTCGCCAACCGTTATGCTGACAGTTCCAGCAATGCCGGAGTGCTGGACAATATCACCGACAAGTCCAGCAGCGAACTGTGGAACGACACAGATTTCTGATCCAAAAGCGTGAGAGTTGATGAGTTACAATGGGTCCATTTGAAAAGCTAGTCTGAGTAGAATGGACCTTGATTCCCAAATGAGAAATCGTGCCAACGCTGTCGTTTACCTAATGCGTGGTCTGCCTGCATGCGGCAAAAGCCATCGAGCTCGGCGGCTAGCAGGACTGGATGGTGTCGTTTTGGAAACCGACGAATTTTTTTACACTCAAGTTGGTTCGGACAAGGAGCACTACGACTATGACGAAAAGCTTCTTCCGGCAGCACGTCGATGGAATCTTCATCGAATGCAAGAGGCGATCGCGGCAGAGGTTTCTCCTATTGTCATCGACCGTGGAAACGGACTGAATCCCGAAACTCGCGAGTTTGCAGCTTGCGCCGTGGCACACGGTTATGCTGTGGAGTTGGCAGAACCCGATTCGGCATGGTGGCAAGAACTGAGAGTTTTGTTGAAATACAAAGAATTCGTAGCCGACGCATTATTTGATAGTTGGGCCCAGCGTCTTGCGGACAGTACTCGTGATCAGCACCGCGTTCCCGCCTCTTTGATTCGAAGTTGGATGAGCCATTGGCGGCATGATTTAACGATCGAGCAGATTCTCAATTGCGAATGAGCAAGGGCCTCGCTCAGCTTTGATAAATACCAACGAGCGAAGGGCCTCGCTCGTCCACATTATTTGTTGGCTTTCTCTAATTCAAACAGATGGGACCGATCATCGAGTGGTCGGACCCAGACGCTGCGATAGCGGACTGGGCTCTGATGATCCTGCAGATATAGGGGGCCCGAATCCGTGCGTTTGAGACTCTCGAGAATCTTGCCAGTGTATGGCGTCGATTGGTATACATAAGGCGTGTAAGGCGAACGGGGCTCGGTGAAGGACACGTGGTTTTGCACCAGCACACCGTTCAGAATGGAAGTGATCGTACCTGGTTCGGCTATCTTGCCATCTTTGTAGCGCGGAGCACGATAAATAACATCGTACGACTGCCACTCGCCTGCCGGTCGGCCCGCATTGACAAGCGGCAATTCATATCGATACAGCGATCCGATCACCTCCTTGCTCGGTTCCTTCGACCCAGCCGTATTGGATATCTGCATCTCGTACTGGCCGTGAATGTATAAGCCACTGTTGCCATGTCCGTTATCAGGGACCGCAAACTCGGCATGGATCTGAGCATCGCGGAAATGCAACTTCGACACAATGAAACCAGTCCCAACGGTCATCACTCCATCTTGGACTGGCCACTTGCACGCAGTCCCATCGACAGCAAGAAACGCATCGGTGCTACTACCATCGAAGAGCACGATCGCGTCCGACGGGGCCTTACCAGGCGCTGCAACAACGACCTTGATCGGTCCTTCCTCTGCGAACGAATGAAGGCGGAATCCGAAGAAGAACGCCGTAAAAACGATAAGTGCTCGGACATGTGATTTAGTCATGGAATGCGCTGGTGGGTTATCGGGAGAAAACTTGAAATCCCTCGGGAACGACATCGTTCAACTATTATAAACAAAGCGAGTTTCGAATGTGCGATGTGTTCAGCACGTGGTTCACCGACGATTTCCAAAGTCATCGATCTCGATTTCGTTCCGATCTACGTTGGTTATTTCAATCTCATTGCACACTTTATACGGACTGTGCAATGACTCACTCTGCACTGGAGTGCAATTCACAGAACACACATATCAGGCGGACAGCCTACGGTTAAACGCATATTGAAGTTTGAACATAGTTGAACTAATGAACTTGCATTGCCGATGAGAACGCTACCCGACGGCATGTGCCGGTCACCTTACTATTGCCAAAAGCATAGGGTGACTGCACGAGTTAGTGTGGGTAACGTCACGTCTTCATGCCCGCGTGGCGAGAACCGCCAAAGTGAAAAAGTTGATCCTCCTGTAAAAGTCGACGGAGTATATGATTGGTCTTCTCATCCGCAATGAGGAAGACTGGACTCAACGTCGAAAGCGATCGCTGTTTCAGGCTATCCGCCTGGTAGCCAGACAGTTGAATGAGGCATGCGAACGCGATGACTTGGGGCTCAATATCGAATCTCCAATTCTATACTAGGAAGGACCATTAATATGAATCTGCTTGATAATTCATCAGCGATCACTTGGTTCGCAAAGACTTCTGACATCGTTAATCGGGTTGTTCACCTGTCACAGGAATTCAAGATTGAACGGATGTCCCTTTTCGAACAATGCGATGATTCCCAGTTGGATCTGCTGCCACCGGGAAATGTGGTAGTGATTGAATTGGATGAGGATGAAACGCATGCTAATCCTCAATACCTGAGCATTCTGACCAAGAAACTAGAGACTGTCCGTGGGCAGGGAAAACTCCCTACCTTGGTCTGTATTGGGAATGGAGTCCCTTCTGAAATTGTTGTCGACTGGATGCGAAATGGCATTTTTGTCTATGCAGAACGCTCCAGTACAACCGCGCGGCTCGTTGACCTCTTGAAGGAGGCGAATCGACATGCTGAAGGTACTCGAACTCGGTACAATCGGTATCTTACGATGCGTTCTTTCTGCGGGAGTATATCGCAGCGAGAGTCCATTGTTCTCGACATGCTCCTCTTAGGCATCCCAAACAAAACGATTGCATCGCGACTTGTTGTCAGCTTGAGGACCGTCGAGGTTCGCCGCCAAAAGCTCTATAAAAAGCTGCAATCGAACTCGATCGCAGGTGTTGTCCAAACGATTTGCGAATGGAATGTTCTAAAACAGCAATTTGAGGAGCCGACTTTGGCTCCCGAATCAGGCAAGGTCTTCCCTGCAATTCCTACGGCCGTGCTCAATGCAAACATTCATCTCCAAACGTCCCACCGGTTCTAACGCCTTTTGGGTGAGTGCCAACATTCGATTATGCAGGGAGGGAGTGGTTCCGCCGAACCAACGCCAAGCTCGCCTCTACTACTGAAACCCTTGGCAGGTAGTTTTCAATCTGCCTCTCGCCTTTGAGACGGGGCCGCCCGCCTTAGAAACTGGCGTAGCTGAGCGAGGCCCTCGCTCAGCGTTTGAATTCAACGAGCCGCCTCGCTCGTCCACAAGCGTTTGCGAGCCGCACTTTCGCAGAGCGAAAGGCGACACTGCGCCACACTTATTCTTCGTTGACTTCTGCATCCGAAACAGGTGGTTGAGGTGCAGCTTCAGCACCCGTCTGTGGACGCGGTGCGTCCGCCAGCAATGGGAAGCTCTGTTCCGCCGCCGCCGTGCCTCGATTGACCAAGTCTTCCAACGCTTCTTTTCGGTAACTGACTTCGGAGTCTTGGAAGATCCGGAAGCCGGTTCCGGCCGGTATCAAGTGACCTAGAATGACGTTTTCCTTTAGACCCACCAGCCTGTCAACTTTGCCTGCCAGTGCCGCTTCGGTCAACACCTTGGTCGTTTCCTGGAAACTCGCCGCCGAGATAAAGCTATTGCTTTGAACAGCCGCTTTGGTGATTCCAAGCAGTTGAACTTCGCCGTGAGCTGGTTTCGGCTTCTTGCCCTTGGCTGCCTTACCACCCAATGCTTCGCATTGAGCATTGGAAGTTTCGAAGGCTTCCTTAGGAACAATCGCCCCGAGTGCAAATTCGGTATCGCCCGGATCGGAGATCTTCAAGCACTTGGCTAACTGATCGTTGTGCCGCTTAAACTCGAATCGATCCATGACCAATCCGGAGAGCAAGTTGGTGTCGCCAGCATTAGTGATCTTAATCTTTCGCAACATACGTGCAATGATGATTTCGATGTGCTTGTCGCTGATTTCCACTCGTTGCAGTCGATAGACCTGTTGTACTTCGTGCACGAGGTACTGCTGAACAGCTTCTTCGCCACTGACTCGCAGAATATCGTGCGGCACGAGTGGTCCTTCGACGAGTGCCTGACCGGCTTTGACGGTGTCGCCGGAGGTAACCATGAACCGCTTACCTGGTGGGACCAAGTGTTCCATTTCCTCGCCGCTCTCGCTGCGAACGACGATGGATCGCTTGCCTCGCTTGCGGTCCTTCGAGATTTCGACGATTCCGTCGAGTTCCGCCACAACAGCGGGATCCTTTGGTTTTCGTGCTTCGAAGATTTCGGTAACGCGTGGCAGACCGCCCGTGATGTCGCGTACGCCAGTCGCTTCGCGTGGCATTTCAGCCAACTCGGTACCCGCATTGACTAGCTTGCCTTCGGTGCAGTTGATAACCGCTTTGTCGGGCAGGTAGTGAACGTCGAGGGCTTTTCCGTCCGCATCTTCGATAACGATTTGCGGGTGGAATTTACCACGAGCGTCCATGATGCGACGTCGAATGTTACCGCTCGGATCTTTTTCCAACTTGAGCGTTTCGCCTTCGATAATATCGACGAAGGAAACCTTGCCGCCGGCGGTTGAAAAGATTGGAATCTTGTGAGGGTTCCATTCGCAGAGTTGTTGGCCCTTGACGATTTCCTGGTCCTCTTTCACGCTCAATCGTGCTCCGGATGGAACGTCGTAGCGTTCGATTTCTCGTCCGCGAGCATCCACTAACGCGATTTCGCAGTTTCGAGTCAGAACCACATCGTGGCCATCGTCGTTGGTAACCAATCGCATCTTCATGAACTTCACGATACCACCCTTCTTGGCTTTGATATCGCTTTCTTCCATGCTCGTACTAGCCGCACCACCTTGGTGGAACGTACGCATGGTGAGCTGAGTTCCGGGTTCGCCGATACTTTGAGCAGCGATAATGCCGACGGCCATGCCTTCTTCGACGAGCGCGCCTGTACTCATGTCCATACCATAGCAAGTACGGCAGATTCCGAGCGGAGCGTCGCAGGTCATCGGCGAGCGAACTTGGATCTTTTCCAAGCCCATTTCTTCGATCTTGCGAGCGATTTCGCGGGTGATCATTTGATCTTCCGCGACGATCGTTTCCGCAGTGATCAGATTGACGATGTTTTGGCGGCTTACGCGACCGGCGATCGAGTCGGCAAGTCGAACTTCAACTTTTTCGCCTCGATAGATGACTCCCTTGGTGATCCCTTGGGTCGTTAAGCAGTCGTTCATCGTGATGACCACGTTCTGAGCGACGTCAGCCAACTTACGGGTCAAGTAACCCGAGTCAGCCGTCTTAAGTGCCGTATCCGCCAAGCCTTTGCGTGCCCCGTGCGTCGAGCTAAAGTACTCGAGAACGGTTAGACCTTCGCGGAAATTCGACTTGATCGGGGTTTCGATGATTTCGCCAGTCGGCTTAGCCATCAAACCTCGCATACCGGCCAATTGGCGAATCTGCTCGATACCACCTCGAGCACCCGAGGACGCCATCAAGAACACAGGGTTGATATACCACTTGCCGCGGTGCGTGTCGGTTTCCATAGCGGCCAACATGTCCTTGGTGATCAACTCGCGTGTTGCCGTCCAAGCGTCGAGCACCTGGTTGTAACGTTCCTGAGCAGTCATGACCCCCTTGAGGTAATTCTTTTGGAACGTCATGACTTTCTTGTCGGCGTCCGCAATGTGCTTGATCTTCGAATCCGGCGTTACAAGGTCGTCGGCACCGAAGGAAAGACCGCTTCGGGTCGACTCGCGGAAGCCGAGTTGATTCATATCATCCAGGAGTTTGATCGTTGGACGGCGACCAAGGCGATGATAGCAGTCGCTGATAACGGCCGCCAAGTCGCTACCCTTGAGAGCGATATTGTAAAAATCCATCCCCTGTGGCAGAATCGAATTGAAAAGGATTCGACCGTAAGTGGTTTGGATCACCGCACCGTACTTGGTGCTGGGATCTTCCGACTTGAGGCGGCGATCTTTTGGCAATCGCACTTTGATCTTGGCGTGCATGGCAATGATGCCTTGCTGGTGAGCGTAGTCCGCTTCCATCATGGTTGCAAAGACCATTCCCTCACCCTGTTGATCGGGCAATTCCACCGAGATGTAATTGCAACCCATCACAGTGTCCTGCGACGGGCTCATGATCGGCTTGCCGTTGCTTGGTGCGAAGATGTTGTGCGTGCTCATCATCAGCGTGTGAGCTTCCACTTGGGCCTCAATGGAGAGAGGCAAGTGAACGGCCATCTGGTCACCGTCGAAGTCAGCGTTGAAGCCTTTGCATACGAGCGGATGCAAGTGGATGGCGTTGCCTTCCACCAGGATCGGCTCGAAGGCTTGGATTCCCATGCGGTGAAGCGTCGGGGCACGATTGAGGAGCACTGGGTGATTGCGAATGACTTGTTCGAGAATATCCCAAACCTCTTCATCCTTGCGCTCGAGCATCTTCTTCGCCGACTTAATCGTATCGGCGTGGCCGAGTTCTTTCAGCTTGCGAATGATGAACGGCTGGTACAATTCCAAAGCGATCTTCTTGGGCAGTCCGCACTGGTGCAAACGCAAACGTGGTCCGACGACGATCACGCTTCGAGCGGAGTAGTCGACTCGCTTGCCGAGTAGATTTTCGCGGAATCGACCTTGCTTGCCTTTGATCATGTCGGTGAGCGACTTGAGCGGTCGGTTGCTGCTCCCCAAAACGGGGCGCTTGCATCGACCGTTATCAAACAGCGCGTCGACGGACTGCTGCAGCATCCGCTTTTCATTTCGGATGATGACTTCTGGAGCATTCAAATCCACCAGCTTGCGCAACCGATTGTTTCGGTTGATGATTCGACGATAGAGGTCGTTCAAGTCGGAGGTCGCGAAGTTTCCACTGTCCAGTAGAACCAAAGGCCGCAGATCCGGAGGAATGACGGGAATAACGTCTAGCACCATCCACTCGGGACGGTTTTCGCTATCGCGGATGGATTCCACGAGCTTCAAGCGGTTGATCAAATCCTTCTTGCGTTGCTTGCTGCTGGTTTCAGCCAATTCTACACGTAGCACCTCGGACAGCTTGACCAAGTCGAGCGACTGAAGAAGCTTGCGAACAGCTTCGGCTCCCATGTCGGCTTCGAAGGCGTCACCGTATTGAGCGCGAGCTGCCCGGTACTCTTCTTCCGTAAGAAGCTGTTGATTTTCGAGTTCGGTCGTTCCAGCGTTGGTAACGACGTAATCCTGAAAATAGATAACCTTTTCAAGGCTGGTCGTTTTCATCTCGAGCAGGTTGCCCAAGCGACTTGGCATGGCCTTGAAAAACCAAATGTGCGCTACGGGCGCCGCCAATTCGATGTGCCCCATGCGTTTGCGTCGAACGCGCGAGTGCGTAACCTTCACCCCGCATCGGTCGCAGATCATGCCTTTGTACTTCATCCCGCGGTACTTGCCGCAAGCGCATTCCCAGTCCTTTTCAGGGCCAAAAATACGTTCGCAGAATAAGCCGTCTTTTTCAGGACGATAAGTACGGTAGTTGATTGTTTCAGGCTTCTTGACTTCACCGAACGACCAAGAACGGATGTCCTGTGGTCTTGCGAGTGAAATCTTGACGGACGTGTAATCGTTTACGCGATCGTAGGTGGCTTCGGCATTGGCCATTACGAAAAACTCCTGTTCTCAACGATTCGGCATTCGACTCGGAAGCAAGCCGAACAAGTGAATCGTCTAAGGTGATAGGTGAGGGTGGAGAATGCTTATTCTGTGTTGCGAGATTCATTTGAATCTCGCGTGTATGGGTTGATTGCAATTGGACGTGGTCGACTACAGACGACGTTTCTCGAGTCGCATGTTGAGGGCGAGTCCGCGAATTTCGTTGGTCAAAACGTCGAAGCTAGCGGGTGTTCCGGCTTCAAGTGTGTTTTCGCCCTTAACCATCGATTCGTAAATCTTGGTTCGACCTTCGACGTCATCGCTCTTAACTGTGAGCAACTCTTGGAGGATGTAAGCGGCACCGTATGCCTCGAGAGCCCACACTTCCATTTCGCCAAATCGCTGACCGCCGAATCTTGCTTTTCCACCGAGCGGTTGCTGGGTGATCAGCGAGTAAGGTCCAGTGCTGCGTGCGTGGACTTTGTCGTCGACCAAGTGATGCAACTTGAGCATGTAAATGTAACCAACGGTTGTCTCTTGGTTCATCTGTTCGCCGGTGCGTCCGTCGAAGAGCCTAATCTTGCCGTGACGTGGCAATCCAGCCTCCTCGAGGGCTTCGTTGATGTCCGTTTCGGTGGCACCGTCGAAAACCGGCGTGAGTGCTTGGAAGCCCGACATGGCCCCCGCCCAACCCAAGTGCGTTTCCAAAATCTGACCGACGTTCATACGGCTAGGAACACCGAGCGGATTCAACATGATTTGCAATGGCGTGCCGTCCGGCAGGAATGGCATGTCTTCGACCGGCAGCACCTTGGAGATGACCCCCTTGTTACCGTGCCGACCGGCCATCTTGTCACCCACGCTGATCACTCGTTTGGTCGCAATGTAAACCTTGACCATTTGAAGAACACCGCTTCGCAACTCATCGCCGCGTTTCATGCTATTCAGTTGGCGATCGCGAATGTCGAGGGCTTCTTCCACGGCCGGCCAAAGGTTTTTGTAAACCTTTTTGACTTCCGCATGCAGTCCGCCGTCTAGACGATTGATCAATCGGGACAAGTTGAACGTTTGTGCCTTTTCCGCGATGTACTTTGGATCCTGACCTCCGGTTAATGGAGTGCCATCATCGTCCGTCAATTTGCCACCGATGGCTTTTTCAAGCTCTTCGGCAAACGAAGCGAACGAAGTTGCAATCTCTTTGTTGCCTTCGGTTTCAACCCGCTTGAGTTCCTTTTCGAATTCCTTCCGTTCTTCTTCCGACAGACTCATCCGTCGCGAGAACTTCTGCGTATCGATCACGATACCTTCAACGCCGGAAGTGACTTCGAGCGAATCGTTCTTAACGTCTTCGCCGGCACGACCGAAAATCGCATGGAGCAATTTCTCTTCTGGTGTCAGCTCTGTCTTGCTCTTGGGCGATACCTTGCCCACGAGAATGTCGCCTGGAGCAACGTACGTTCCGATTTGAACGATGCCGCTTTCGTCGAGATTGCGAAGTGCCTTCTCGCTCACATTAGGAATGTCGCGAGTAAACTCTTCACGGCCAAGTTTGGTTTCGCGAATTTCAACGTCGAACTCTTCGATGTGAATCGATGTGTACACGTCCTGCTTGACCAACTCTTCGCTGATGATGATCGCATCTTCGTAGTTGTAACCATCGAACGACATGAAGCCCACGAGGACATTTCGTCCAAGTGCGAGCTCACCCAAGTGGGTCGATGCACCGTCCGCAATGATCTGTCCTTTTTCGACCTTGTCACCCATCTGGATGATCGGTCGCTGATTGAGGCAAGTACGTTCGTTAAGTCCTTGGTACTTCTTCAAATGGTAGATGTCGTTGCCGACCTCGATTTTCATCGAATCGACGTAGGTAACTTTACCAGCTTTGCGAGCTCGCACGACCATGGAACTGTTGGCTGCAACTTCTCGCTCGAGACCCGTGCCGACGATGGCTGGCTCAGCCACCAACAACGGAACCGCTTGACGTTGCATGTTGGAGCCCATGAGTGCGCGATTAGCGTCGTCATGCTCCAAGAACGGAATCAAACCAGCGGACACACCGATCATCTGACTCGGCGCGATGTCCATGTAATGGACTGTTTCTGGAGTTACGATTTCAAAGTCACTTCGGTGACGAGCGATTAAACTGGGGCCAGCGACTAGCGCACCGTCTTTTACGGCTAAGTCGGCAGGTCCGATATAGGCATCCGACTCTTCGTCAGCTCGCAGCCAAACGACTTCTTCGGTCACTTTGCCTTCGACCACCCTGCGATAGGGAGTTACCAAGAAACCATACTCGTCGACGCCTGCGTAGATAGAAAGCGAACTGATCAAACCGATGTTCGTTCCTTCCGGCGTCTCAATCGGGCAAATACGACCGTAGTGAGAGATGTGGACGTCGCGAACTTCGAAACCCGCACGCTTACGATTCAAACCGCCTGGCCCGAGAGCCGACAATCGCCGTTCATGGGTCAATTGCGAAAGCGGGTTGGTTTGATCCACCACCTGCGACAACTCACCTCGACCGAAGAAGTACTCGATGGCAGCGCTGATGCTCTTTGGATTGACCAACGACCGAGGGGTCATGTCCTCAACTTCCTTGAGACTCATGCGCTCCTGAACGGTCCTACGCAGCTTCAAAAAGCCTTTTCGCAACTCTTCGCAAGCCAATTCGTCAATCGTTCGCAATCGTCGATTGCCCAAGTGGTCGATGTCATCGAAACGAGCATCGGTTTCACTATCGAATAAATCGATCAAATAACGGATCGACGCGACCAAGTCCTCTGGGCGCAATGCCATTTCGTCTTCCGGAACTTCTAGCCCAAGCTTGCGGTTCACGCGGAACCGACCAACCCGCCCCAATCGATATCGATTGATATCGAAAAACTTCTCGTGAAAAAGCGTTCGAGCCTTTTCGAGAGCCGGTGGGTTGCCAGGACGAAGCCTTTGATAAATTCGCAACAATGCTTCTTCGTGCGAGTTGGTATTGTCTTCAGCAATCGAATTGATGATGTACGGCACTTTTGGAGCGTCCATCACCTGAACACTCTTGACGCCGCAGGTGCAGATCGTTTCCGCTATGGCAGTGGTAAATTTTTGCCCGGCCTCAATGATGATTTCACCAGCACGCTCATGATCCGACGGATAAACAACGTCGTCACCCGCGATCTTGTTTTCAATCTTAGAAACGCTGCTGCCACCTGAGAGCTTCTCTGGTTTGATGTCGTAAAACGCGTTGAGCAAATCCTGCTCGGTGCTCAGCTTCGGCGACATGGCCCTGAGCAGAGTCATGACCGAAAACTTACCGCTCTGGTCGATACGAACCGACAACGAATCTTTCTTGGTAACGTTGATTTCAATCCAGCTACCACGCTCAGGAATCACGCGTGCAGAAGGAAGCTTTCGATCGGACGTGCCCTCGGACTCCTCAACGAAATCGACACCTGGCGAACGGTGCAACTGACTCACGACCACGCGTTCAGCACCGTTGATGATGAACTCACCACCGCCGAGCATAATTGGAACGTCACCCAAATACACCTCTTCCTCAAGGGGCTGATCCCGTTTTAACCGAAACCATACCTTTAACGGCTTGCCATACGTCAGGCGAAGCTGACGGCACTCCTCGGGCGTGTAGCGAGGCTTACCAAGTTCATATCGCAGGTATTCGAGTGCGACGGTTTTGTCATAACTCTCAACGGGAAAAATTTCGCGAAAGACAGACTCAAGCCCTTGGTTTTTCCGCTTGTCCGACGGAATGTCCTCTTGCAAAAACGCCTCGTAGGACGACGTTTGCAAAGTGGTCAAATTCGGAATAGGGAATTGACTACGGCCAGAACCGAAAATGCGGATACTGCTGGTCTGTAGTCGTCGCTTGGAGGATGTTGCCATGGAGACTAGCTAATTCTCAAAGTGGATCTGAAAGGAAATGGAAGATGATTCGAAGCGTCGGGTCGGTAAGTCAGTCGATTTGACTCAACAGACATTGCCACGACTGCCCGCATCGACCGGGAGAGACGTAGGTTCCGGGCGATAGAAGTAAGGCGTTTCGCAGAACTCAGCCGTCGAGGAAATAGACGAGGTATCCGACCAATTACGATCAGCCTCAACCCACGAAGAATTTGGAAGGGATGGAGATTGAATCTGAACAACAAAGTATCCGTCCAATGCTCTCCCCCCAAATAAACGCTCAAACAGCGAAAGACACAAGGTCCACTGTCTGAATCTGAATTGCCAATTATGCCAACGCTCACACAAAGAGTGTACCGATCCAGGCCACATCGCCTAGACCAACCTAAGGCGATTTTGAGAATTTCGTAAAGAAATATCGGTAATGGCACTCGGCTAGCTCTGAGCGAATTTCGACCTATCGCCGAGGGAAGTTGCGGAACTAATACTGAGGTGGCGACTGAGCAAATCGGCCCATCCATCGAGATTGTCCGATTTAATTTTCGGGAATCTTCGAAGTGGGTCGCCCTCCCCGCGGAGAGCGGCGGGGAGCCGCGGGAAGGGTCGGCCCTAGGCCAGCGTAGGCAAAGGAGGGTGACTAAACCAGACGATCTTCACCGAGAGAGGCACCGTTTTTCAGCGGCTTTGCCACTTTTCTCTGGTGCCAAGCGAACAGATCCAGGGTTACTATGCTGGAACACAATAGAAACTCAGCGAGAAGTTGGCCGCGATGTTTTGTCGTTTGCGGATGGACTGCGATTTGGTTTACGGCAAGATCCAGACGTGATTCTGGTCGGTGAAATTCGCGACATCGATACGGCACGGATGGCACTTAGCGCTGCCGAGACGGGCCATCTGGTCTTTTCGACGCTACACACTCGGGACGCGAAAGGCGCGATTTCTCGATACGCCGATTTCTTCCCACAGCAGGTTCAGGGCGAAGTGCGTTCGCAGCTTGCAACGGGTATTCGGGCAGTAATTTGTCAGCGATTGCTTCCGAGCAACATCGAGGGGGAGAAGCAAGAGCTGGCTTTGGAGATCCTATTCAATACTCCGGCTATCGGCGCGGCGATTCGCATTGGAAAACTAGAAAGCATCGACAACTATATTGTGACAGGGCGAGCTGAGGGAATGATTTCCATGGATGAGTCGATCAAGCGACTGCTATCGAACAATCGAATCAGCCGAGCCACGGCCGAGAGCTTCATCTCCGATCGAACCCTAATCAGCGGCCTCTAAGCGAGGGACCGAGTGAAACCTACCTGCCAAGGGTTCCAACGGGAGAGCGAGGCTCCTGCCGAGCTTGACGTTGCTTCGGCAGGAGCCTCTCCCTCCCGGTATAACAATGCTGCCGCGTTACTGTGGAGCCTTTGCAAAAGTCCGGAGTGACGATTCAGCGAGCTTCAAAGCTTCCTCTGCGTGCGGTTCAACATCTTGAGAACTTACTTGGAAAACTTTGTCGTCTTGCTTTGCCAAATACATGACTCCACGCATCTTAACACCTCCCGGTTTGCTTTCACCGGTCCAGGTTTTTCTAAGAAACTCGATACCTTGGATCGTCCCGCGAGAGACTTCGGACTCAGTCCAATTGTCTCGATTCCGCTTGATGCCATCCAACATCTTACGCATCGCCGTTTCGGCATCTGGAATCGTATTGGTAGCCGGCGACGAGAAGACATTCAATTGGATCGACGGCGACGTATTGTCCGGGCGCAATGCTCCCTTCCATCCTTTGGCGAAGACTCCTGGAGGGGCTCCGGGTGGGACCATTCCTACGTAGCCAGTCGGTGGACGAATCGAAACCCCTTCTGAAACCTCCGGGGCGGACAACAAGCTCTCCATGGAAGATTCGGGCAACCAACTGACGAGTCCTGCTGGTTTCGATTCCGCTTCGATCGCTTGAGATGGCATGTTGGCGGGCGGTGTGGCCTTTTCCGCTACCGAATTCGTTGATGGATTTGGAACGGATGGTCGATCGCATCCCGTGATGCTCGCGTAGAGGCAAAGAAACAAAGTCAGGCTACTTAATCGCATATGAAGTCTCATTGTTAGCGGGCATAGTTCAAACGAGGATGATCATTGTACAGGCGTTTCTCTTTTTACACTGCGACCGGTGCAGCGATGTGAGGATGAGGCTGATAATCCAGCAATTCAAAATCCTCAAATTCATAATCCAGAATGCTCGAACGCGAGTTCTTGATAACCAGTTTGGGGGCTGCGCGCGGACTCCGTTCCAGTTGTGTTCTCGCTTGCTCTAAATGATTGTCGTAGAGATGCACATCACCCAAGGTATGGACAAAGTCACCGAGCTCAAGCCCGGTTGATTTGGCCATCATGGTCGTCAGCAACGCATACGACGCGATGTTGAATGGAACTCCCAAAAAAAGGTCGGCGCTTCGCTGGTACAGTTGGCAGCTCAGGCGACCGTTGGCGACATAAAACTGAAAGAGAAGGTGGCAGGGTGGCAATGCCATTTGAGCCACATCGGCCACATTCCACGCGCTCACAATCAATCGTCTCGAATCGGGAGTATCGCGGATTTGTTGCTCTACTTGCTTGATTTGATCGATGACCCTACCGTCTGGGCATTGCCAGGATCGCCACTGCTTTCCGTAGACTGGCCCGAGTTCTCCTTGCTCATCCGCCCATTCGTCCCAAATCGAAACACGATTGTCCTTGAGGTACCGAATATTGGTCTCGCCCCTCAAAAACCATAGCAATTCATAAATGATGCTTCGCAAATGCAGCTTCTTGGTCGTGAGCAGTGGAAAACCCTCCGACAATTGGAATCGCATCTGAGCGCCAAACAGACTTCTCGTCCCGGTTCCCGTTCGATCGCTCTTGATGTCTCCGTCGCTAAGGACGCGTTGCATTAGGTCCAGGTAGGCTTGTTCCATCGATAGCATCCGATTTTATTCTCGTACTCGTACTTTGAATTCATGATTTAGAGGGTGAGGCTCCTGCCGAACCTTGGCGGTGCCAGCTCGGCAGGAGCCTCGCTCTCCCATTCTTCAACCCGTGGTTTTGGCCTTGTAGGAGCACCCATAATCTACTTCCTCGCCTTGAGTGTCCAATGCCGATCACTGGTCATAGCGACACAATCGGCGGACAGTCCGGATTTCACGGCAAGTTCGCGAATTTCGACAAGGCTGAGGGCCGCATGCAGGCTCTGTTTCAACATCTGCTTGGAACTATCGCTTTCGTTAGCAGCGTAAGTCGAAACAAGTTCCTCAAGTTTCTCAAGGCTTTCCGGGCGACACAGGTCGCGAATAAACAAAAGTCCACCCGGCCTCAAGACCCGCAATGCTTCCGGTAAAAAAGCATCATGCGTAGGCAAATGGTGCACCAGCGAATTCGACATCACCGTGTCAAAAAAAGCGTTCTCAAAAACTAGCTTTTTTGCATCACCGAAATGGAGTTGGATTCGACCAGTCAGGCTGTTGACCTCCAGTTGATAGCGAGCCAAGTCAAGCATCACGGTCGATGCGTCACTTGCCATCACACGAACGACTTCATCGCGTTGGCAGAATTCAATCGGTATGAGGGCTGTGCCCGTGCCCAAGTCCAAGCAGTCGATGCCAAGTGGACCGGCCTCCAAAAGGTCGGTTACGAAATTGCGATTGACTGCTTGGTGATCCATCTCGTTGTATTCGATGGCTTCCTGGCGGTCATTCATGATCTCAGGTTCGAGAACTCGATCTAACATATTTAACTCTCCCAAGGGTGCTAACAACAGGAGTCGGCCGGTGAGTCACTTGCGCCGCGTCGACGCGGTCCGGGAATTTCTTTGCCCGTAAAGGAAATGCGATTGTTCGCATCGACGAACACCACCCTGGGATCTGGCACGCGAAGTTCCGAATTGGTTTCTTGAATGAAACCGAAGGTGGCCACGATGATGACGTCGCCTGGCCTGACGAGGTGAGCCGCGGCCCCGTTGATGCAGACGTCATTGGATCCCTGCTCGCCAAGGATGGCGTAGGTTTCCAGTCGGGTGCCCCGAGTAACGTTCCAAACTTGCACGGCCTCAAATGGCGAAATTCCAGCTGCGATTAGCAAATCGGGAGGCAGAGTCAACGATCCTTCGTAATGAAGGTCGGCTTGGGTAACTGTCGCGCGGTGGATTTTCGATCTCAGGAATTTTCGGAACATGACTAGATTGTGCCGAAACTCAATAAGAATTGCTAGCCGAAACAGTCGGGCTGGATTGGATGCCAAAAATAAGCTTGAGTGGGACAAGCGCCCGCCCAATTTACCGAGACCGGGATGCGTTTTGCGTCCCTGGTCTGCGTTTTTCAGCGTTATCCGGTTTCGGATTATTTCTTCTTAGCCGCTTTTTTGACTGCTGTCTTCGCCGGGGCTGTCTTAGCGGTCGTTTTGGCCGGAATCGATTTTACGGCGACTTCTTTCTTTGCCGGTTTAGGGGCGGTTGCTTTCGGTGCTGCTGCAGGTTTCGGTGTTGCAGGTTTCGGCGCGGCTGCTTTCGGCGCGGCTGCCTTGAGAGCCGTCTTCTTGACTTCAGCTGGCTTCTTTGTCGCTGGAGCTACCGACTTGGTTGCACTCTTCTTGACTGCCTTTTCGGTTGCAGCCGGCGTTTCCTTAGCTACTTTCTTCGAAGCCTTGCCTCCAAAAATCCCAGCCCAGCCATCTGAATACTTCTCATTCGTTCCAACACGCGTAATTGTCACTGAATCACCTTTTAACCAAAACTGAAAACAACGATCGAACAACAGATCCAATCCAAGCTGCACACACAAACAAGCTTGTCTCAGATCGCAACAGCCCAAGTTAGCGGAACGTGGATTGTCTGGTCAATACGTTTTCAACATTCAAATTGCGTTCGAGATCGATTTGATGCGACTTTCTTCCATGTCGATCTCGCGCTCTAATTTTTGAACTAAGGACTCCTCGATGATGGACTGGCGAACTAGCTCGTGCAATCGATGACGCTGCGCCGTCAGAACCCCTGTGAATGCTCGGTGGCAAACCGGAGACTGGCTTTCCAATAGGGATTCATCGTCCAAATCCAATCGCATGAGCCAACTATCCGCTTGGGCTCGGAAATGGGACCGCAAGTAGTCAATCTCATTTTCTGGAAAGCCCTGCGTCCTCCGATGATCCAAATACAGGTTTGCGGCAGCCAGCAAGGCAAGTCTCGCATCCATCTCTTGTTGCGACGAGGAGGGACCGTTTCCGGACAGCTTGAGCTTCCGAACCAACCACGGCAAAGAAAGGCCCTGGACAACCAGGGTCCCCAAAATGACCACGAATACCACAAAGAGAATGAGATTCCGAAACGGAAAGTCGGAGGGAAGTGCCATGGCAGCGGCCAACGAAACGACGCCGCGCATCCCGGTCCAGCCAATCAAGAGCAAGGGTGCAACAGAAGGTACTGGATCTCGCTTGCGAAGCTTCGCCGACAACAGTCTTGGAATCCAAGCAGCCGGGAAAACCCAGATCATCCGAACTGCGATCGTGACCAATAGAATCAAAACGGCACTTAGGCTGTTCCCAATCAACTGCTCCTCCGTCGCGATGATCGTTACAACGTCGCGCATCTGAAGCCCAATAAAGATGAAGGTCAGGCCGGTAAGCACAAATACCACGCACTCCCACACCGCAGTGGCATGCAATCGAGTGGCCGCCGAAAAAACGGCCGTGGCCTTTTGACGAACCATCAGCCCGGCAATAACGACGGCCAATACCCCAGATAAATGAAGCGACTCACAGACCAAGTAAGCCGCGAACGGGGTCAACAACGTCACGACCGTTTCGATCAAGGGATCGTTTAAGCGTTTATGAATGGCGATTACCGCCATGCCAACGATGCAGCCGACGACGACTCCCCCGCTCGCGGCTATGACGAATTGCGCCACCGCACCGGAAACAGAAAAGTGCTGACCGGCAGCTACCGCCAATGCAACTCGATAGGCGACTAGCCCCGAAGCATCGTTCAGAAGGCTTTCTCCCTCGAGTATCACAACGATGCGACGGGGGACTCGCAACCGTTGTGTTACCGCGCTGGCCGCTATCGCGTCTGGAGGAGAAATAATAGCTCCCAAGGCAAAAGCAGCCGCCCAGGGCATTCCAGGGAATATCGAATGGGCTACCCAGCCAACCACAAGGGTTGTGACAAGCACCAATCCAAACGCGAGCAGAGCGATGGGACGGAGATTCTTCCGAAATTCATGAAAGGGTGTTTGCCAGGCGGCAGCGTAGAGCAGCGGTGGCAAGAAAATCAAAAAGACAATGTCTGGGGTCAATTGCACATTGGGGAGCCCAGGAACAAACGCGATCGCTACGCCGACCAAGACCATCAACGTTGGATAAGGGATGGGCCAGGAGCGCGTCCAAAACGCTAACAACGTAACGATGCACATCAAAATCAAAACAGTGGTCACTTCGTGCATGCATTAGACTCTTATCTTCCTAGGCTGTGAAATTATTCACAAGGCGTCCAGCATCGTGTGGCACGTCCGTGAGTTTACGAAGGGCGTGGTGCGTCGCCAGAAACATATGCCAAAATCCCCACGCCCATCGCTTAGGCTCTGAGCTTGCCACACGGAAATTGTCGGCTTTCGCTCCGTGAATTGCTTGCAAACATCGAAAGCTACGTTTCGGGGAATTTTGCGGACTGTAACGAGAAATCCCATCCTTTCAGCGAACTTTTGGTACTCGTGGTGCCGATAAAGTCGGTGGTATCGGGTTTACCGCTTGTTCTCATTGTAGGGAACATGTGTGTCAAGCCGAATATTCGACGGTTTCAAGGCATAACAGTGCCAACCAGCAGGTGTCCAAAGCATCTGTTCCAATGGGGGAATTGCGGTTTCTGAAGACAACCAGGGGCTGCAATCGCAAATTTGCGTTGGAGAGATTTCAATGAAGTTGCTCAAAGGCTGGAAACTAAAACTATTCGCCGGACTGGCACTCGCTTCACTTGGCGGGCATCTGCAAGCTCAAAAGCCTGGGAGTTTAGACCCACGCATTCTGGGCCAGGGCCAACCTCAAATCGGGCCCGCTTCCTACCGCATCCCCGGACCACCTCCAGGCATGTCGGGCGATCCCAGAATGTCAGGTGACCCTTCCATGGGCATGCCTATGGGAATGGGAATGGACCCGAACCTTCCACAAGTTCCTTGCGGACCGGACGGAATGCCATGCGGACCCGAAGGCTACGGTGGTCAGTGCGATGGTCCTTGTGACCGATTCGGCCGCTCGCCGTTCGCGCTCTTCAGTGCGCTTCGAGGACGAGCTGCAGGTTGGCGAGGTTCTTTACGTCCCTACGGCGAAGGTGGCATCGCGACTCAACGTTGGTTTGACGTTTCCGCAGAAGCCATCTTCCTAGCGAGAACTACCGGCGCATCAAGCTTCAATACGACGTCTCTTGGCGCTGGCAGCAATAACTTTGTCCTCGGTACAGGCAACGTTCCTCTAAACGACCTCAAAGGTGGTTTGGGCTTGCAAGCCAACATCCAAGTTGGCCCCGGATCAAACCTGGAGGTGGTTTACTTCGGTCTAAATAAGTGGGAAAACTCCGCATCGGCGACGTCGACCACACCCAGCCTGTTCTCATTCCTAAGCAATTTCGGAACGCTGCCTGCGAACGGTTTTGACGATCCCGACCGATCTTTTGTGCACACCTTGACCTATTCGTCCACGTTGAACAACGGCGAAATCAATCTCCGACGTCGCTGGTCTGAGCCTTCCGGGTTCTTCCAAGGAAGCTTCCTTATGGGCGTTCGTTATCTGGACATCGACGAGCAAGCGAAATTTACCGCTCGCGGTGAAAACAACAACGCAGCTGCGAACAACGGTCCGCGCTTTTTGGACTACACAGTCAACACTCAGAACTCTTTGGTCGGTTTTCAAGTAGGTGGAGACCTTTGGTACAACGTGATCCCTGGGGTGAAGCTCGGAGTCGAGGGCAAGACCGGTGTCTTCAACAATCGTGCCCATCAGAACACCGCCGTCTTTGCCAACTCGTTGCCAAACACAGTGACGGAAGAAGTCTTGTCCAATCAGCCAGCTATGGTGACTCAAATATCGCCACAAGTTAGTTATCGATTGAACCACTCGTGGGCTTTCCGGTCGTCCTACCAAGCGATCTACGTCGACCATGTAGCCCTAGCTACCGACAACTTCAACGTTGTTCCGCCAACCCAATTTGGGCTCAATGCCGGCAGAGTCCCATCGATTAATGACAATGCTTCGATATGGATGCAAGGCTTCAGCCTCGGTGCCGAATACGCTTGGTAATGACGTCGCAAGACCACGCTTGAATGTTATCTAAAACTTGCGAGACCCAGGGGACTTTCCCCTGGGTTTTTTCGTTTCGTCGTGGACGTCGTGGACGAGCGAGGCCCTTCGCTTGTCCGGTCCTGCGTTCATAGTCCTGGGTTTATAAAAGTAGCGTAAACCTCCTGCTAGCGATTTTCTAAGCCTCCTCAAACCTGAGCGAGGGCCTCGCTCAGCTACAAAAACCAAACGCGCGGCCTCTCAAAATCCTCAAGGCATGCTGACTCCAGAAAACGTTACTCCAGTCAGTCCAAACAAAAGCAACAAGACAAAAAACGCAAAATACAACACGAAGACGATAATCCCAAGGATGCCGCAGTATCTCCAAAAGGAACGTTGGGCTTGGATGAACGGCGCTAAACCATCCAAATCCGAGTTTGCTGCGGCTCTGGCTGTTTGGGCTGCCCTGAATACCAGGTAGGCCGGTACCAAATAAAGAAAGAAAGCGATACCAACATACACGCCAACAAACAATCCACTTAGCAACGGTGCTCGACCAATTGCCAAAAATAAAACCTGCATGATCGCAAGCAGCGGCATCAACCCGGTTGCGAGAAACCCTAGCACAGCAAAAAAAGTTTGCCTGCAAAGGTGAGTGGCATACTAAATCGTGAAGCAATCTCCAACACCGTTGTCCGGCAATCCCATTAGTTCACGCCATCGGGCTTCAATCATGGCAGTGTAAGGCATGCCACCCAGGCCCACGTTTCCAAGAGCGTACCCGTCGTTGACTTCCACCAGCAACGTTTGCCCAGCGGCTGTTATTCCCCAATCCATACCGAAAGCAATGGGGCGCTCCGTAAACGCCTCGATCGCCGACTGCACCGTCCCTACGTCGGGGAATCGCAAAGGGTCCCCTTTGTAGTTGGCTATGTTCAGAATCTTGTTCCGAAGGATGGAGACTCGCCACTCGGAAACAAATTCGATCCGCTGTTGTGCCAACACCGCCGTGCCGTCCGGTAGTGCGGCAGAGGCGATCAAATCTCGCAGTCCATAGACGACGGTTCCCTTAAACAACTTATGATGAAGCAGAGGCTTGATATGGAAAGGATTGAACGAGACCTCGGAGTCGACTTGGTTTCGAACTTCACCCAAGGTGGTTTCCCAGGTGAATCTTCCAATCCATTGCGACAGAGAATGAGGCAGATCGAAAACCGGTGGCGAGGGTCGACCCGCCCGAGCCAGCAAAATCCGAATCGCCTCAACGCCGGCTCGTACTACCATTTCATCCGGCCGATCATGGAGCCATGCGTCAAGTAGGCCGGATGGAATATCGGCAAATCGAAACGGGATAACTTCGTATCCGCGTTCCCAAAACCAGTGCGAAGCCTCAATAGATGCGAGGTAAAATGCAGAGTCTTGATTTACCTGTTGAACGTACGCTCGCATAGAATTCATCCGGGGGGCATCGAAACGAGATGCAGTCCATCCACGCGATGGGCCGGCGATAACGCATTTGATTTTGACTGTCGCTGCATGGATCCGTACAAAAAAATCGCTTTTGGGCGGGATTTCGCCCGTAACTGCCCTGTAAACAAGCCAATTTGTGGGGTAGTCTGAGTGCACACGAATTGTACCCGTTTTTTCATCCCTGCTGTTTTGCTTTTACTACTGATTCAAAGGATATATCCGCTCATGTTGCTCAGAGCTACCGTTGCACTCTCCACGTTGCTGGTATTCGGAATGATGCACAGTCAAGCGCAAGAAAAAGTTGGCGGGGCCGTCCCCGCTCCAATCGTCCAAGGCAATGCGGCCCTCAAGGATCCGTCGAGTTATGCCCTAGGCTTCAATATTGGCAGTGACCTAGCACAGGGTGGATTCAGCAACAAGGATTTGGACAGCAACGATTTTCTAATTGGCTTGATGGATGCCTTGGGCAAGAAAGATCCCAAACTCACACAGCCGCAATTTCAAGACGCCATGAAATCGCTTCAGCAGCGAATGCAAACCAAGATGATTGAAACGGCCAAGCAGAATTTGGAGAAGTCCAATGCCTATCTGGAAGCCAACAAGAAGAAGGATGGCGTGCAAGTTACCAGAACGGGCCTACAATACCAAGTACTCAAGGCAGGCACCGGCAAGCAGCCTACGATTACCGACAGCGCCGTTTGCCACTACGAAGGCAAGATGATCAATGGAACTGTGTTCGACTCTTCCATTAAGCGAAATAAGCCTGAGACATTTCCAGTTAGCAAGGTGGTTCCAGGATGGACCGAGGCCCTTCAACGAATGAAAGTTGGGGACAAATGGATCTTGACGTTGCCACCCAATTTGGGCTACGGCGAACAGGGTGAACCGCGTGCCGGAATCGGACCCAACGAAGCCCTGATCTTCGAATTGGAATTGCTTGACGTTGTAAAATAGCCACGATCCGAGTTCAAAAAAACCATGCATGATGCGATGGAAACCTGGATGTCTCGAGTGCATGAGTTTGGACATGCACATCTGCTAAGACGCTGGAATGAGTTGTCTGAGGACGAGCGTCGCTACTTAGCTGCCCAAATCCAGTCGATCGATTTTCAAGAACTTGCAGATCTATTTGCCGGAACCGAAGAAACGATAGACTGGGCTGAGCTTTCGCGAAAAGCCGTTCCGCCTAATGCCATTCGACTGCACGATGCGAACCCGAAATTTTCTAAGGCAGAAGCCATCGAGTGCGGAGAGCAAGCGCTCCACGATGGCAAAGTCGGGATGATTCTGGTGGCGGGTGGCCAAGGAACTCGACTGGGCTTCGATTTGCCAAAAGGCATGTTTTGCATTGGCCCTGTATCCAATCGGAGCCTTTTTGAAATGCACGCCGATTCACTACGCGGTGCCATGCGGCGGTTCTCAGTCTCGATCCCTTTGTTCGTCATGACGAGTCCTGCCACGGATATTCCGACGCGAGAGTTCTTTCATAGCCACCACCATTTGGGGCTCAAGGAAGAGGAACTTGTCGTCTTTTGCCAAGGAACGATGCCCGCCATCGACGCTTTGACTGGAAAAGTCCTAATGGAGTCAGCGTCGAGTATTGCTCTGAGCCCGGACGGCCACGGTGGAATCGTAGCGGCTCTGGATCGGCAGGGAATCTTGAAATCCGCTTCGGAACGTGGCATTGAGCATTTCTTTTATGCGCAGGTCGATAATCCAATGGTTCGCGCCTGCGATCCGCTTTTGATCGGCTACCACTTGCTCGCCAAATCACAAATGACGACGCAAGTCGTCAAAAAACGCTTTGGGCAGGAAAAAGTTGGTAACGTGGTCTCCATCCACAATCGGACTCACATTATAGAATACAGCGATCTGCCCGAGGAAGCCGCCAATCGAACCAATGCAAATGGGGAACTGAGCCTTTGGGCAGGCAACATCGCCGTCCATGTATTGGAGTTGGACTTTCTAGCCTCTTCGGCGAAGAATAGAGATGGCTTGCCATTTCACCGAGCAAAAAAGGCGGTTCCGTTCTTTAATGAACTTGGCTGTGTTGAAAAGACGTTGAGCCCAAATGCGATCAAATTCGAGCGCTTTGTCTTTGACCTGTTACCCTTGGCTGACCGAACGATGGTCGTAGAAGGGGACCCTGTCGAGGTGTTTGCGCCGGTAAAGAACGCCGAAGGAGCTCCGGCGGACACCCCCTCTGCCGCACGCGCTGCGGTGATGGCACAACATCGGCGTTGGCTAGAACAAGCGGGTGTGTCAGTAAGCCCTAGCGCGAAAGTAGAGATTAACCCAAATTGGGCTCTAGACGCAGCAGAAGTACGGATGAAAATTCAAAGGCCTTCGAGCATTTTAGTCGACACATATTTTGCTTAGTACTTACGAGGAAACTTCATGCTCCACGCAGTCATCATGGCCGGCGGTTCCGGCACTCGGTTTTGGCCAGCAAGTCGCCAGGTCAAACCGAAGCAATTGCTCAAAATGGGTGGGCAACGAACCATGTTGCAAACCACCTTCGACAGGCTGCAGGGCTTAGTGTCGAGTGAACACGTGTTGGTCGCCACCAACCAACAATTGACAGAAGCGGTAGCCATGCAGCTCCCCAATTTGCCAATTGAGCACATTATCGGCGAGCCATTCAAGCGAGATACAGCACCGTGCATCGGCGTTGCAGCGTCGTTGGTCCAAGCGGCCGACGCGGATGGCATCATGGTCGTCATGCCATCAGATCACGTCATTGAACCTCGATCCGAATTTCACCGAGCCATTCGCGCTGCGGCGAAATTGGTGGAAGACGATCCGACGCGAATCGTTACCTTTGGGATCCGACCAAGCTATCCAGCGGAATCCTTCGGCTACATTCAACGGGGCGAGGCGATCGCAAGTGGGCCGGGCACATCGACATTCGAAGTGGTGCGGTTCCGGGAAAAACCTGATCGCAAGACGGCCGAGGACTACGTGGAACAGGGTACCTTTTATTGGAACAGCGGGATCTTCCTTTGGAAAGCCAGCACGATTTTGCAAGCATTGGAGAAGTATGAGCCGGAAATGCACGCGCATATCCAAAACATCGCTGGCGACATCGGAACAGCCAATTTTCAACGGAACTTCGCCGAACATTTTGAAAAAATACAAGGTAAATCCATCGACTTTGCGGTGATGGAACGCCACGAAAACGTAGTCGTGATCGAAGCTCCCTTCTCTTGGGACGACGTTGGAAGCTGGCAAGCCATCGCGCGCCTCATCGCCCCCGACGAGCGTGGCAATGCAGTCGATGGACCATTCTTGTCTATTGACTCCACCAATAATATTATTCGGTCGGAGCCCGATCACCTGATTGTCACGATCGGCATGAACGACACGATTGTGGTACATACTCCCGACGCAACTTTGGTGGCCCCCAAGTCAGAAGAAGAGAGAGTGCGGGAGGCCGTAAAGCAGTTGACCGAACTTGGCCACCAACAGTACTTATAGACATAAAGCAAAAGTTCCAGGAATTATTTCGTTCCCTGGATCGATCTTCGGGGGAAACGTTGTTACGATTCTATGAACTGCTTAATATGCGTTAAACACTAGATGGCGGGTACTTTGCGCGGAAAACATTTGAAATGAATCGAATTGTGGTCTGGAGGCTCGGGTGGCGAAAATCAGCGTAGCTGGCATTGCAGCCGAGGACGTGTTGAACTGCTTGCCCGATGGGGTAGCACTATTAGGAGGTGATTTGACCATCCTTTGGGCCAATCAGTGCTTTCAGCAGTGGTTCGGAGGCGTGGATCGAACAGGTGAGAATTTCTATTCTGCACTGGCCAATCCAGAAATGGTGGGGGCTGGTCTATGTCCACTCCAAACATGTTTCTCTAGCGGTCGAAAAGCCAGTGCAACCCTTCAAACACAAAAAGGGAGCTACTATCATATCCACGCTGCTCCACTGGCTAGCTACTCCGGCAATCGCGTCTCCAGCGACTCAGGCGACCATGAAATAGACCGAATCGTCGTGACCCTCAGCGATGTCACCGAAGAAATTTTGCAGGAGCAAAAACTCGCGGCCATCCATCAAGCGGGCGCGAAATTGACTGACCTCAAGCCCGACGAAATCTTCGCGATGGATGTCGAACAACGCATCGATTTGCTCAAAGACAATATTCGGCACTACACGCAAGACTTGCTGAACGTAGAAGTCATCGAAATCCGGCTTCTGGAACAATCGACTGGAAATTTGATCCCGCTGCTTTCGGTAGGTATCGACCAAATCGCGTCAGATCGCCGACTGATGGCTAGCCCTCAAGGCCACGGTGTTACTGGATTCGTTGCCGCTTGCGGCAAAAGCTATTTGTGCCGCGATACCACCAAGGATCCGAAATACCTAGAAGCCTTCAAAGGGGCGAGAAGCTCTCTCACGGTCCCCATTCTATTGCATGAAAGCGTGATCGGCACCATCAATGTCGAAAGCCCGATGCTCGATGCGTTCTCTCTGAGCGATCAGCAGTTCCTCGAGATCTTCGCCCGCGATGTGGCCGTAGCCCTCAACACATTAGAACTGCTGGTCGCGCAGCGAACCAATGCCGCTCAGCAAAGCTGCGAAGCCATCCATGCTGCAGTCGCACTCCCAATCGACGATTTGCTTTTGGATGCAGTCCACCTGATGGAAAAGTACATCGGACACGATACCGAGACAGTGTCGCGCTTGCGAGATGTTCTGGCGAAAGCCCGAAGCATCAAACGATCGATCCAGGAAATTGGTCAAACCATGGCCCCAACCGATGTGAGTCCAGCTGGCAGCAGCAGCGAGACCCACACGAAACTTCATGGAAAACGTATCTTGGTCGTCGACGCAGACGAACAAGTTCGGAATGACGCACACGCCTTGCTCGAACGTTATGGCTGCACCGTGGAAACAGCCCATGAAGGGGACCAAGCTGTCTCGATGGTTCGAAATTGTCTTGAGGAACCGTACGACGTCATCATCTCGGATATCAAGCTCCCTGACTACTCGGGCTACCAATTGATGTTGCGTCTCCAGAAACTGATGAATCATGTGCCAATTGCACTCATGACCGGTTTTGGTTACGACCCTGGGCACTCCATCGTCAAGGCTCGTCAATCCGGTTTGCATCCAAAGGCAATCCTTTATAAACCGTTTCGATTGGATCAACTGTTGAGCGTAACCGAAACGCTTATCGACTATCGTCCTCCAACCTCTGAATGATGCCGGCGGTAGCGTGATCCTCGATTTTATATTGTCCAGCGCGATCCTCGCGGTCGTGGCGATTGGGCATTTTGGCCTTTGGATCTGGCTCTTCAATCGCATCAACGCCACGGGACTGCGACGCAAAACAATCAAGCGTATCGAGAAGTCCATCATGCTGGTATGCGTGCTGATCCCGATTGGTCTTTTGGTTTTCGAGCTTCGTTCTCATGATCCGGCAATTTTTTTCGAACCGGGATTCCTCTGGGGCAAACTCAGTCTCTTCACCATCGGTTATTCACTTTTGGTAGGCCTTTTTGCGATCGCTTTGGCTCCATTTTGGATTGCGGATCGCCCCCAGTTTTCTTCGGCAAAAGATCGACACCAACTTCTTGAAACCGAGAATCTAAGTCAGCTTCAGCATCCGAAAAGCAACGCGGCTTTGTACATTTCAGGCCGACACTTCGGGCGAATGGCCAAACTTCCAGGCAATCAAATTGTCTCATTGCAACGCAACACAAAACGCTTATGGATGAATGGTTTGCCAGAAGACTTAATCGGATTGCGAATTGCACATTTGTCCGACGTGCATTTGACCGGACAGCTTTCCACCGCCTTTTACCGGCTTGCGATTGACTGGGTGTCCGGCCAGGCTCCAGACCTGATTGTCCTCTCAGGCGATATCGTGGACTATCAAAAAGCTCTAACGCAAATCAGGCCCGTTTTTGATGGGCTTTGCGCTCCTTTAGGGATGTACTTCATTTTGGGGAACCACGACAAACGCCTTACCAATCCGACCGATGTTTGCAGCGAGCTTTGTACCATGGGTTGGACCGACTTAGGCCAAACAGAAGGACTAGCCAGAAAGGGAGGGACATCCATCCGTTTGGTTGGCAACGAACTGCCATGGTTTCGAAGGCATGCACTGGGAAACGCAACCCAGCCCATGGACGAATCGATCGACAACACTTGGAAGCTGGGTGTCTCACATTCACCGGATCAATTTGCATGGGGAATCGCCAATCGATGCAAATTACTGCTGTGCGGCCATACCCATGGCGGCCAAATCCGGCTACCCATCTTGGGACCAATTATCGCCCCGAGCCGGTATGGGACACGTTATGCGTCGGGGGTGTTCTTCTCCGATTCAACCGTGATGCACGTTTCAAGAGGAATCTCGGGCGTCCATCCGTATCGGTGGGGCTGCATCCCAGAGGTGTCAATTTTGGAATTGGCCCCTCACGACGCCTAGCTGGCACAACAGTGTAGCACGGCACTCCGTGCCGTTTTTCCTGTTTACTCCGACCATACTACTTCCCATTGCATTCTGTCGGGAAGCCGCAATGCAACTATGGAATCGCCATTTTAGTTTCAGAAGTGTTTGCTCGATAATCTCTGATGCCCCCCACGAGTAAAGCGATAACCGCGGCAGTCGCTGCAAAAGGGGTGGCGTATGATCGAAGAACAGTCTTGGGTGATCCAAACCGATGATCTTCAAATCGGAACGACTCTCAGTTTCGACTTAACGGACACCACGGGCCAAGTTCTGCATAAAGCGGGTATGCCGATCCATGAGCGCCTCAAAGAGCGCTTGCAAAAAAAGAATGTTCATTCCGTCACCATTCGAGGCGCTGCCAAGTTTGACAACGATCAGACCGATGCACTGCTAATCGACTCCTTTGAGCATGGCAGCGTCCAGGCGATTCAAACCGCCATGGAAACAACCCAAAAAGCACTCCGTCATCTCGTCGCAGCAGTTCAAAAAGACGGAGGGGGGAGCGTCGACGAACTTCGTGAAAACGTAAACCTGTTCGTAGAGCAGGCAAACACCGACGCTGCCGCAGCGTTAGCTGCGATCGCGTTGTACTCGCAAGAGGCAGATAGCGATATTTTGGAATCGGTTGCAAAACGATCGACCATGCTTTCCTTGCTAGGGGTTATTACAAGTATCATCAAAGCAGACGAACCACATGAGTCCATCGAAATAGGATTGGCTGGGTTGATGCACGACTGTTCACTGCTTCTTCACCCCGAATGGTTTTCGAAAAAAGTCAAAGAGCGTGGCGATCGAGTTTTCGAAGAGTATCAACGGCACCCGATAGAGAGCGCAGAGCTTCTGAGCCGGACGGACGGGATTCCCAAAAACGCCATCACGCTTATCACGCAAGTACATGAACAAGCGGATGGAACCGGCTACCCGCGAGGGATGAACCTAGCGCATACACTTCCTGGCGCGAGCATTTTGAATATTGCCGATGCATACCTAGCACTGGTCGAACCGATTCGAGGCGAGAGACTTGCCCCTTCCGATGCTTTGGCTTATTTATGTTATCACGCGGCCAAAGGTAAGTTCTGCAAAGACACGCTGCTTCGAATGATTCAGGGGATGTCAATTTACCCTGTCGGTTCGACCGTACTCTTGGACGATGACTCGAAGGCCTTAGTGATCGAGGGTACGCCTGGAAAGCCGATGGAGCCAGTCGTGCGATTACTTGCGCTCGGTAATCTGAGAATCGATTTGAGAGAATCGAACCGGACCGTCCTGGGACCGTTCGTAGGATTCGACTCGGCAAAACCGAAACGCATCAAAAAGTCGCAAATGCAAGAGATTCTGTGGCGTACCGATCGGTAACGTAACTCGCATGGCAGTTGGCCTAGCCAGTCGGGAACGCAATCGCCAAGAGGTTCTTCAAGCGTTTAGGCGAGCGACAGAGAACACAGAGCCTCTACCAAAATCCCTTGAACAGTTTTTGCATTCGTTCTTTGCTTTGGTCCGTCAAAGCGTTACACAAAACCTCAAAGGCCCCATGATCTAGTTCGTTCAACTTGGCCTTGAGGTCTTCGTTTTCCACAACGGCGAGAGTGATTAGTGCCTCGACATCTTCTTTTGAAAGTTCTAAATACTTGACGAATTCTGCTCGCTTAAATGGTGCTGCGAATTCCATTTCAAATTCGGTTCTAGCTTGGATGCGACAAATCGAAACCAACTGCGGCGGCGTCAAAACGGACTTCATTTCCCTTTCTGCCATTCGGTAGTTTTCAGACATGGAATTCCCCCCCTTCTTTGCCATGTCATCAAGTCGATCCCGAAGGGAGCCTTTGATGACTGACAGCTTTTCAATTTGCGACGATGACAAACCAACTTGCTGCTGTGCCTTCGGAATTTCCAGATTATAAAGTGCGTGTACCGTCAGAAAACGTGGAGGAAAGGGGATTTTATTGGTTGCCAGAGATTTATCCACTTCGTATCTTTCAAGATAACACTTTCCAATGTATTGAACAAACAGAGGTTTAGAATGTTCGGGTAGAAAGCCGTAGAAATTTGTTGCAAACTCTGAGACTAAAGCTGAACGTTCTTTTTCGTATTTCGCCAGAACACGTTCAGAAATTGGGGCAAGTCTCTTCTGATCCGCTCTCGAAATCTTGCATACCCCAACGACTTCGGGATTTCCGAACGGTGTAAAAGGAGATCTAAACCTCGCCTTCATTGCATGCTCCCGAAGCGTTTCGATCTGTGCTCCGCCTAGTGCGGGCTCCAACTTTAGCTTGACAATTGGATCCAATTCCGCGAGCGCTAGCTCTCGCACGTCTATTCGTGTGTCGCTTGTGTTTTGCAAATCCAATTCCTTCATTTTCTTATCTAAAATCACATCCAGACCCGCTGCATCTCGTATCGCTTTGATCTGCGCAAGCTGTTGACTGGAAACGCCGACAGCCCGTTGCAGTTCGTCAGATCTCAGAAGCTCTCGACTCAAGTCCCAATAATTATAGCTTGGCAAAATACACTTCTCTTCGCCTTCTTGCGCTATCCAAAAAGAAGTTGCGATGGTTATCGCGATTTGAACTAGCATCCAGAGCATCATGGCTTGTTCCGATGGAATAGGAGATAAGAGGTGTATATGAAACTCTAGGCTGTCAGTCGAAGGTGCTGGGTCTTAAGAGACGCTCTTGGGTCCATGGCGTAATTGCAACTGCCGATATTGGAGAGGGGTGATCTGTTGCCGCGGAACGGAAATTGTACGCGTCGTCGTTAAATACACTGAAAACCCAATAAAGTCGGTTTGCTAGCGGACCACGTGAACCCATTTGTATCCGTCGTCGAAACGAACTCCCAACACTATCATCGGAAAACTTACGACAGTGGCAAGATCGCTTCGCAAGTAATCCCTTACACGTTCCTCTAACCCAAGGGCGTCAGTCTTTGTCGTGGATGAACTTGTGTGTTCGTTCCATTCCCCTTTGTAATCTGTATGTATCGGTATGCCTTGACGAGAAGTAATCAAGTAAGAAAACTCTTTCTGTCTTATTTGGCTGGAGTAGCGAATCGTATCCCCAACCACGATGGGAGGTTCGTTAGAAATCGATTGCGATCTGCGAACAAACAATATGTCTCCAGTCGCTGGATCCGTACACTCCGACACAAATGGATCTGCGAATGTTCCAGATCCGCCCCCAGCAAAGTAACGATTACCCATAACAACTAGAAGACAACAGAAAAAATACATAGCCTTCGACATTTGACTTCAGCCCCAAAATTAATGTGTTTTTGCAGGAAAGTAATCCAGTGAACACCCGTTGTGGACGAAACATCCCTGACGAATCGAAAACCTTCAAATCGAGAGGAGTTTGCACGCTCGAATTCGTTTTAGTTTACGATTGATCGTTCGTGATGGCTCTTTGAAATCTCGATCCAACACAACATGTTGCTACAAACATATAGATGCTCTACTTGCGGTCGCTAGAACCAATCAATTTTGAAAAAATCCAAAAAAGATTTGGCCTATGCGTCATGCATGCTGCGACCTGATCCCTGATCCCTGATCCCTGATTCCTAGAAGTAATTGGCGTGACAGTTTTTTCCTGATGCCGACGAACAGACTGTGGGTCTGCCGAATAGTCGTCCCAATATGGTCAGCGATCTCGATATTGGTCCACCCGTGTAATTTTAGTTCGAGAAGTTTTGCTTCGTTTGCCTCCAAACTGTCCAATGCGATTTTAACGAGCTCCTTTTGCATTACAATTTGTTGCGGGTCTGCTGCGCTGGTTGTATGAGATTCTCCGATGCAGTCCTCAAGCCTGAGCGCAGATATGGTGTGACGACGTTTGTGTCGGGTAGCATCTCAAATCGCTTGCGATGCAGTGCGTTTCGCAATCGTCCGGCAACCGGCATCAATGTCGCGAGGCAATAATGTCGAATCAGCGTGCTGTTTACTCAACCACCGGATCAATCTGAAAACTGTCGTGTTGGCTAGTTGCTCGGTGTCAACTGCGATCAAGTAAGGTCTACTTATGATCTTCGCCAGCCAAAACCGAGAAAATGGTAAGTAACGGTCCGAAACCTGTTGATCATTCATTCGTTCAGGGTGATTTACATCCTGCTTTTTTACGGCATCAAGCATGATTGCCCAACTTTTTTCTTCAAAGCCAACGGTGGAGTTTTACAATACCACAGCATCTCTATAGCGGATTGAGGGACGCCATGCAATATTTTTGGGTTTTCGATAGGGTTCAATTTCGGTAGTCGATCACCTCATCGACGAGATCTCTGTTGCACTTGCTGCATCGGAGCCAAATCCCTTCGAATTTGGAACCCGTCATTGATTCCAAAGAAACGCAAAGATTTAGCCGGTGGCGAATCAACGATTGATTTCGTTGATCACTGCCAATACGTCCAGAGGATCGATAC
>JANMLD010000226.1:0-41670 GCA_031372345.1 Pirellula sp. | reverse complement strand
CGATAACGAATCATCGCACAGCTTTCTAGTCTTAGAGTGGGTTGACATGGATCGTTACCTAGCCAACACCGCGAAAATAGAACCGATACTGCCCTGGCTCACGGACGCTTGGCAAGTTCGATCGCGACCGGTAAATCGCCGCGTGTTGCGAACTAGGCTTTCGAAATGGGCGACTGTTTTGGTATGCTTTGGTGGCGTGATGATCTATTTCATGAGCCCAACCGAGCTAACAATCCTTGCTCAAGGTACGCTTCAATCTTCGGAGCAACGTTTTGTTTTTTCACCCGCCGAAGGTTATGTTGACAAGATTTACGTGGCCGACGGCCAAAACGTTCCATCAGGCGAGGTGTTGGCCACGATTAGTTCCCCCCAATTGCAACTGCAAGTCAATCAGATCGCTGCCGAGATCGGATTGGCCGACCAAAAGAGAGCCGGACTCAATATCACACTCAATCAACTCAAGCCTGCCGATGATCCAACCAATCTAACAGGCAGTCGGCTGGCTGGCGAAGTGCAGGAGTTGGAGGCGAGACGAGCGAATTTAGTCGAACAGAAACAGCTTCTCGACCGCGAACAGGAAAGATTGCAATTGCGCAGTCCGATCGACGGCACCGTTATCGCATGGGAAGTTGAAAAGTACCTCGAAAACCGGCCTGTTCGACGAGGTGATACCCTGTTGCGAGTCGCAGCCCTGGACCATCGATGGCGATTGGAGTCGACCGTTGCGGACTGGGAATCGGGCTACGTCGTGGAGGCTTACCGTGCGATGCAGGCCGAGAATAAATCGCTATCTGTCGAATATGTTTTGGCATCCTCGCCAGGAGTGAGATGGTCAGGCAAAGTCCTTAGTATCAGCAGTACAATGCTAGAGGTCGATGGTGGTCAACACCTGGAAGTATTGGTCGAACCAGATGCACTGCTAGAGAGTCGGCGACTTGGAACATCGGTAACGGTATCCATTCCTTGTGGCCAGTTCCCTCGCTGGTTTGTATGGACAAGAAGTATCTTGGATGCCGTCCACCGTCGATTTTGGTTTTAGGGTGATGCTTTGGAGTGCGGAAATTCATTTCCGCTTTAAGATATGCGTAACAGATGTCCCTTGGAATGCTCGATGCTCATGTGGTTCCGACCAACCATGCTAAACCCATTCGCAGCCTGTGTAGTGGTGATCTCATTCCTCACATGCGAGTCCACGATTGCCAACGCACAATCTCTCTTGGAAGGGATTGTGGTTAAGAATGCCATCCTAAAGCCAACGCAAACCGTCTCGGTCGCGGCTGGCGTCGCAGGCGTAATTGAAAGTGTCCTCGTCACCGAAGGGGATGTGGTTTCCCTCGATCAGGCGATCGTTCGAATCCGAAGCGACGAAGCCAAACTGAATCATGAAAGGGCCAAGCTGGCTTTGCTGACCGCAACCGCCAAAGCGGATCGTGACGTGGACATCCGTTTGGCCGAAAAGTCTGCTCAAGTTGCTGAACAAGAGCTAGGTCGAACGCTCAAAGCGAACTCGCTCGCGGCGGACACGTACCCTGCCAACGAAGTGGATCGGTATCGTCTGATGTTTGAACGGGCCAAGATCGAGGTGGAGCGTTACAAACTCGACCAACAGCTGGCGATGCTTGCCAAAAAACAAGCCGAAATTGAGTTGCAACAAACGCAGCAAGCCATCGACCGCCATACCATTTCAAGCATGACGCAAGCCATGGTGGTGTCCGTTGAAAAACATGCAGGTGAGTGGACGGACCCTAGTACCAAAATCCTGGAACTCATGTCGATCGATCGGTTGAGGGTGGAAGGATTTGTGGACGCGAACGATGGGTTGGAGTTAAAAAAGGGGCAGCCAGCGAGTGTCATGATCACGGTTGCCAAAACAACCCAGAGCGTTCAAGGCAAGGTCATGTTTGTCAGCCCAACGGCCAATCCAGCCAACGGCCAAATTCGGGTCTTCATCGAAGTTGAGAACCAAGAGTCCAAGTTTCGGCCGGGAATGACTGTCGCTGCAACCATCACAAGGTAATCGATTCGCGATGACACCCGAAACGATGCCCATCCCGACCCGACTCCGTCCGGATCTCCAATGGAGTCCTTACGCAAACGATCGACGGGATCTATGGATTGCGCACGATCCCGTCTATCGCGAATTTTATTTTTTCAGCGCCATCGAAAAAGCCATCGCGCTCCATCTGGATGGCAATCAATCAGTCAGCGTTATCGTGCAACAGATGCGACGTGTCGACGAGTCCGTGACAGCCAGTTTCGTTATAAACTTGGTCAGGCGACTCGATCAAGCTTCGTTGCTTCTGCATCGGAATTGGCAGAATTTAAAGGCAACAAGGGGATCTCCATCCTATCGCGGGTTCGCCAAGGGCAATTCGATGCTTGCATGGCGAGTGCCGTTAATCAACCCTTCGAGGGTGATCGAAACCATGGCTCCGGTCGGGAGAATTTTGCTTTCTAGGTGGTCCCTTTTGGCTTTGCTGGCCATGATGGTCGGTTGCGTGTTGATGTTAACGCAGCGATGGTTCGAACTAATTGCGGACTTCATCGATTTGCAATCAAGCTTGCGCGGTGATCGATTGCTGGTGGCCGCTGTGCTGCTGTTGGCCATCAAAGCCATGCACGAGTTCGGGCACGCACTAGCCTGTCGAACCGTCGGAGCGAATTGTCGGGAAATGGGTGTATTTTTCTTCTTTGGGGCTCCCTGCATGTATTGCGATGTGAGCGACACGTGGCGAGTTCCGAATCGATGGAAGCGTATCTTCGTTTCCGCTGCTGGCATGATCACCGAGTTGGTGATTGCAATGGTTGCCTGCGTGGTTTGGTATACGAATAGCGTGTCATGGGTCCAGAGTATAGCGTTGCAGGTTATGTTGTGTTGCACGGTTGTGACCGTCCTTATCAATGCCAATCCACTTCTACGCTATGACGGTTACTATATACTTTCCGATGCATTGTGTATTCCTAATTTGGCCGAACAGAGTCGTGAAGCCTGGTCCCAGCTTTGGCGCAGTTGGTTGTTCGGTGCCATAAGGAGTGATTCAGTATTCCGTCAGTCGGCATTGGCTTGTTACCATCTCGCATCGTCGTGCTATCGTTGGTTTTTGTTAGCGGTATTGGTGTGGGGCGGCAACCAGTGGCTTTTCCATCGCCGGCTTGGCGACTTTGGAGGCGTACTCACCGCCGTGATCGCGACAGCGGTATTAGCCAACTTGGGCCTCAGCTTGAAATCCTCGTTTTCGGTTCGGATGCGCACGGAGCCGTTTCGATGGCTTAGGCTAGGGTTCTGGGTGACGGCGTTTGCGATATTGGTTTGGATAGTTGCCATGTGGCGATTCACCCATCATCTATTTGCTCGCGGGGTCATTGAGTCGATGGAGCAGGTAACGTTGTACGCCCGGCACTCAGCCATAGTGAGCCGGGCAGTTGAGGATGGATCCCTTGTGACTGATGGAAGCACGGTTATTAGCATGGAGTCACCGGAGTTAGAATTAAGACGTATTCAATCGCACGGCGACTTGAACGAGGCCAAGGTTCGCTTGCAGAAGGCCGCAAACCGGTCGGTCGACGATCCAGTGGCTTCAAGGCAATTGGCTGAGTTGGAAAAGGCCATGTTAGTGATGGAGGAACGGGCCGAGAAACTGGAGCGAGAGTCGGACGAACTCCAGATTCATTCGACAGTACAGGGTGAATTTCGGGAGCGTTTAGTCGAAAAAGAACTATCTGACCTTTCGGGTCGCAGTTTCGGCCAACGGATGCGTTTGGGGAGGCTTGCTCAGGATCGACCGTTTGTGGAACGAGGTGAGTCGCTGGGCGAAATTATAGTGTCTGATCGTTTTCGATTGAGTACCTTTGTAAACGAGTTGGTGATCGACAAGTGCAAGGTGGGGGCAAACGTTAACGTAAGATTGGATCAAACGCCCGGTGTTACGTTGCGGGGACGCGTTGTGTCGATTTCAGCGGAAAGTCTTCAAAGGACGCCGACGTTGCTGGTCGGTGACGTGTTGTTCGCATCGACGCTCGCCGGGAAGCAGGCGGATTCCAGGCCGGAGCAGACGACCTACTCGGTTGTCATCGAATTCGATGTGCCGCATAGGAGTTTTATCGCCAAGGGACTCGCGTCGGTTCAAATCGAAACGGAATTGAAGACGTTGCTTGAGGGTTGGTTCGAGAAGCTTCAGGAGGCGTGGCGCTTTAGTCCCGGGTAGCAAATGCATTTTTGTCGCCTTTCGCTCCGCGAAAGTGCGCTGTAGACGAGCGAGGCCCTTCGCTCGTTGGGTCCATAGACAGGACTAAATACGCAGTATTCGCTCAAGTGCCGAGACCTGAGCGAGGGCCTCGCTCAGCTACATAAGCGGTTCGCCACACAACGGGAATGCGATCGAATATAATCGATCCGTACAAGAGTCCCAATCCTACAACGAAATAACCATAATGAACGGGAATTGTGAACCATGAAAACGATCCTCTCGCTCGCTTTAATACTGCTGGCTCCGTCAACTCCAACTGCCTTAGTCTACGCTGATGGGCCTAGGCCAAACATTGTCCTGATCATGGCTGACGACCAGGGCTGGGGAGATACGAGTTACAACGGACACCCGGAGCTCAAGACTCCAAATCTTGATGCGATGGCGAAGAGCGGGCTCCGACTCGACCGCTTTTATACTGCTCATTTTAACTGCTCACCGACCCGTGCCAGCGTGATGACCGGCAGGCATCCAAACCGTTGCAGTACGTTCAATCCGGGGGCACCGATTCGAGCTCAAGAGTTGACGGTTGCCAAGGTTTTGCAGTCGGCCGGTTACGCCACGGGGCATTTCGGCAAATGGCATCTCAATGGCAAAAATGGCGATAAGGTCACCACCGAAGGGAATGGCCGCGCGATCCTAGCCGACGATCCACTTTCGCCCGGCAAGATGGGTTTCGATGAGTGGGTTTCTGCCGATAACTTCTTTGATCTAGATCCGGTGCTGGGTCGCAATGGAGTACCGGAAAAATTTCATGGCGATAGCTCCGACATCACCAGCGACGAAGCCCTTAAGTTCATTCGCAAGCAAGCCGCTGCTGGCAAGCCGTTCCTGTCGGTCGTTTGGTTTGGTTCGCCCCATGTGCCGCATATCGCTCTTCCAGCCGACAAGGCTCCCTACAGCACGTTGTCCGAGAAGTTACAGAACTACTACGGCGAGATCACAGCAGTCGATCGAAGCGTAGGTCGACTGCGAGCTGCCTTGCGCGAGCTCAAGATCGCCGATAACACGCTCGTCTGGTACAACAGCGACAACGGGGGTGCGGCGGGCCCGAACTCCACAGGCAATCTTCGAGGTGGTAAAGGTTCACTTTGGGAAGGTGGCCTGCGTGTTCCAGGCATTGTCGAATGGCCAGCCCGCATCGCGAAACCCTTTGTTAGTGAAATGCCTTGCTCTACGCTCGATATTTATCCTACCGTTCTCGCAGCGACGGGCGCCGTGGCGCAGAACCAGATTCAGCCGTTAGATGGAGTTAACCTGCTTCCGCTGTTCGATCGAAAATCGGAAGTCCGTACGAAAGCGATCCCCTTTTGGAATCACAACGGGCCGCAGCCTGGGCACGCTGCTTTGCTGGATTGGCCCTACAAACTGCATACCAACTCCAAGGCCGTGAAAAACGAGAGCGGCAAGCGGGACGGAAGCCCTCTCCATACAGTGCTTTACGATGTTGCCAAAGACCCAAAGGAGACCACCGATGTTGCGGCTCAGGAGCCCGAGCGAGTTGCGAAGATGACCGCTGCGCTCGAAGCTTGGAAGGTCTCTGTCGAATTCAGTCTAAGCGGAGCTGATTATGCAAACGTGAAGAATTAGTCTGCAAGATTCTTCATGACTTGCGACAGAATGTGGGGGCCTGGGCTTTCCTGAAATTCGTCTTCATGGGCATTGGCCCAATCGATTGCGAGCACGAGAGGTACGTAGGGTATGAAACGCGATGTGCCCTGAGGACTCAAACGTATCGTGGCCCTGGATAGCTGCACCAAAACAGGAACTTGGCGAACTGATTCTGGTGTAGGTCGAGCGCATTCCTCGGAAGGCGATGTGACAAGGTATTCTCTGCAGGCGATAGGTCGATCCAAATGAATCGAGCATGATTCCTGTTCAAGAAATGGACAAGGTATTTTTAGACGAAAATAGTCGATACCAACAGACGCGTTGGCTTCGTCCGAAAACTGTTCTGGATTCTGAAGAAGTTCTAGAAGCTTTGCTTCGTTCAGTTTTTCTACGGCATCATCGAATCGACGCCGGATCTCAGTCCGCCTTGGTTCGGGCATCGAGTCCACGAGCTGGCTCAACTGCCTTGCCTCGAGGCGAGAAATAGGAACAAGTTGACGACAGCACGCCCCGCAGCCAGCTTTGCATTGGACTGTCTTTCCTTCCGCTTCCACCTGCCTGACGGCCAAATCGACAAAGGCATTGGACATCTGTTGCAGCACGGGCAACATTCGTTGTGGGTGGATGGGAATCTTCGGGATAGTGACCTTCATTTCCCGAGGCTGTCCGCCGGACTGAAAACCGATGTTGCCAGTCACCCAATTGCTAGGATCATCTAGTTCGTCGGACATAATACCTTTTTGGCTTCTTTCGCGGCCGTAAGTTTTTGCTGATCTTCGTGGTAAACTCGAAGCTTCTTATGATAGCTCCCATTTGTTTTCGTGATGATCAACGATTGTGGACTGCCTGTCCGATCGGTGGTGCAATTTACATCCGCATCGGCTGAACGCAAACAATATTCGACATGCTCTCGATCTTGTTTGAGGCTACGGAATCGATAGGTTGGTTGGGTTGACGACAACAAGAAGCGATTGACTTCAGCACAATTGGCGCAAGTGCAACGAGTTTTGCACTCTCTCGCCCAATCGGTTGGGGCTTGAGGTTCCGTTTGGGTGGCTGATTCGAAAAACGCGATCAGAACGTCGATCCAACGGCGAATTTCCGTGAGACATGCTTGATCGCAGTCGGATTTTTTGTTCCTCAGGCTCAATACTTTTTCGACGACTTGGCCCATTAAATCGTATTGAATCGTCCTAATGGGATAATGCGTCTCTTGCTGTTGCAGGAAAGCAACCCACGCAGCTAGCCCGCTCGCGGACCGAGTTGCAATCAGCAAATCGAAGACACGAACTGACAGTTTCACTGGGCTTTCTGTAGATCTCCAATGCGAAGTAAACTCTTGCGATAACGCAATACGACCACAGACCTGTGCCGTTAGCACTTCGACGAGTGTTTCTGCAATATCTGCTGGCGCTTTGGCTCGCTCCATTTCTTCATGGAAAACGATGGCAAAATCGAGATCGCGGAAGATGGTATGTGGCGTGCTGTTCTTAAACCACTCCTGCAATCCGATTTCGAGCTGCTCCCAACCGTATCGCTGTCCGAATTCCACGAGGTTCGCCGCGTTACATGGATGATCGTGTTTTGTCAGGACATTCGACATGTACTCGGCGGCGATTTCGGCGGCGTCGAGCTTGTCCAATTCGGCGAAGATGTCTTGCTTCAAAAGGTCCTCGGCATCCGCCTTTTGTAAAACCCATCGCTCCACGATAATGCTCGCTAGCTCGCAGGCTTCGTCACGCAGTGCCTCACGTTTTGTCGCCGAGGATTTGCCCATTAGTTTGATCCGCTTTTGTAATTCGGAAAGTCCGATGGATAGCCCTTGATCGCATAACAATTGCAATTCGGCCCCGGCAGGCCAGACCACCATTGCGGCTCGATGGTACCAACGGTCTATAGTTAACCCTTCGTTTCCTAAGTAGCCGTTTACTTCCTCTCGCGATGGGGTGAGTGAATCCCAAGCGGCGGTACTGATGATTTCATGTGAGTGTACATTGGTAGCACCAAGAGATGCTCTTCTACCAGAGGCATCGATCCAACCATCGACGGTCGTTGAGTGCTCGTAAAGTTCATTCATGGGCATCGGTTTGACGTTTCGTTTGTCGCTGCGACCGTGCTCATCCCATTCGGTGTCTCGCGAATAGAATGTTTCGCCTATTTCTTCGTAGTAGTCCGCGTCTCCTTTTTCTTCTCGTGTCAGGAGGGTTAAGTAACAATTACAGTTCGCTTGCCGCGCAGCCTCGAAAATCTGTTTTGCTTTCTCTCGGTCTGTCCCTTTGAGCAGGTCGGGGGCGACTCCGCGACTTGTATAGCGATGGTCCAAGACGATAACCGCTTTGGTAATGTCTGTCGGCCAATGTGCGAAGGCACCAGCGAGTCCCTCCAAAGCGAGGGCCTCGCTCTGCCACGCGGAATCCATCGATTGGGTTGAGCCAATTGATGAATTGCGTTTTGATGTGAGCGCCATTGGTTTAGCGGCCAAGTTGTAGACTAGGGACACGCGATGACCGGATCGGACAGGTTTGACTTCATGTTTGCAATCGGCGTAAAAGGCGGTGAAATTGATGCCTCGTTTGGTTGCCGCTCGCTCGGTTTCGAGAATTACCTCTTTCCCTTCGTGACGGACGATTAGCTCGCCGCCTGAGTGCTTGCTTGGAAGCGTAATAACCAAGGTGGCGACCATACGATCCATTTTTTCACCGTCGCGGTGCGGCAAAAAGAATCCGCCCTTCTCATAGACGAGAAGTCGGTATAAGTGTGCTGATACGTCGTAATCTTTCAGCCGCATTGCATGCCGAACCTGATCGACGATCTTGTTGACGACGGCGTCCCATTCAGGATTGCGAAGTTCGAATTGGTCTGGGAGCAATTCCCAGACATTGCGGACTCGAGTATCGACGAAGGTCCCTTCTCCTTTTCCAAAGGGGGCTTGTCTTGCGTAAGTGATAATCTTCTCGGCGGTCATTTTTGAGATTGGCACTTGGAACGCACCCTGCCCGCCGACCGAAAGTTTTGGGGAGACTGTGGGGATAGCGCCCGAGCAGCAAAAATGAATCTCTCGGTCGGAATCGACGAGGTTTTCAAGAACAGATTTTTTGAATTCTTCGCTCATGTAACTACCGCCGTTGTCCATGTGAACCGTAAATATCCGCTAACGCAACCGTGAAATCGACACCACAACTGGCAGATCTCACACCGTCGGAATGAATGCCCTGACGAATAGGATTCTACTGTATTCCGAAGCCCTATTCGATGCTGAAGCGATATTCGTTCATGCGGTCGGATTGTTCGAGCTGATCCTCCGGTGGGTATCCCTTGCAACCGTTCTGCAACTCTCGATCACATGGCTGAATTTGGGTAGGCCGTGATCCTTTGGTTTGCACGGGGCTCAAGCGAACGTGCTAAATGCCCGTTCTACGAAAACCCACTTTAGTTCGGATAGGGATCGGCGAAGGCTCCGAAGGCGTTTAGGCCGCCATCGACGGATAAGTCGGTGGCTGTGATAAACGACGCGGCGCTACTCGACAACCATAGGACTGCATGAGCTATCTCCTCCGGTTTTCCGATTCGGCCCATGGGGTGACGATTCGCAAGTTCGTGTTCGCCACCTTGTGCGTCCAGGCTGGCTCGTACCAACGGTGTATCGATCGCACCCGGAGATACGCTGACTACCCGTACTCCCTCGCGCGCGTACTCGATTCCCCATTGCATGGCCTGCAAAAGGTTGGCTGCTTTGATCGGTCCGTATATGGGTACTCCCCGGGCTGTCCTGTGTCCCTGGCCACTTGCAATGTTGACCACCACCCCGCTTTGCTGCTGACGCATGACCCGCAGGGCGTATTTGGCCATGTAGAGGTAACCCGATAAATTCACCGCCAGCATCCGATCGTAGGCCTCAGATCGGATATCTTCCACACGGACATAAGAACTGGGTGGTTGGATCGCAGCATTGTTGACCAGCACATCCAGTCCGCCGAATTCGGCGACGACCTCTTCGATAACTCGCGAACACTCATCTTCACTCGAGACGTCGGTTTTGCGAAAAGAGATCCCGGGTTGGAGCGACGCTGCCGCTTTTTCGTCTACGTCGGCGCAGAGGACTTGCGCCCCGGATGTCGCGAAGGCTTCGCAGATCGCTCGCCCGATGCCGTTGCATCCACCGGTTACTAGTACGACTCGACCAGAATGATCGTACTGGACGCTTCCAAGTGGTCGGGGGATGTTCATGAGGCTTGCCAATCGTTATGGGCAAATTTGGAGTGCTGGGATTCATCCCAGCTTTTAGATCGTCCTGCAATACACTGTAATCCTACCAGGCCGTTGTGGAATCCATTGCCAATCGTTGTGGTCTGATCCGTCGCAGCGCGATCTTAAAGCTCCGATGAATCGGAGCACTCCAAAGGATTCATCCCAGCTTTTGATCGTCCTGACGCATTGCCTCGAGACCCTGCTTTAAGCCAGAAACAATCGATCCGGAGTCGGAGCCCAACGCCAGAAAACGAAAACCAAGCGCTTTATGTTGTGCCACCAGTTCCGGTCGCGATAGAATTCCGGCGGATTTCCGGTGTCTTTCGCAAGCGGCGATGACTCTTTTTAGTGCCGCAACGAAATGGGGTTGGGTGAAGTCGCCGGCGCATCCTAGGTTGACCGATAGATCCATTGGACCAACAAACAATACATCCACTCCTTCAACGGCAGCCATGCTCTCTGCGGCCTCGACCGCTTCTGCGGTTTCGATTTGAACAACAACCAAGCTTCTTTGATTCGAAGAGGCAAAATAGTCTTTCCAATCCCGTCCGTAGTCGGTTGCTCGAATGATCCCGGCGACGCCACGCGTCCCGATGGGCGGATATTTCATGGTTTGGACGGCTCGCATCGCGTCCTCTAGAGTGCTCACATAGGGGAACATGATTCCGGCAGCGCCGCTGTCCATAACGAACTTCACGGTGTCTGCGTCGACGCTACGAATGCGAACGATGGGCGACGCCGTGGACCCTCGACAAGCCATCAACATACTTCGCAGATCGGCCAGCGATCCGCTTCCATGTTCCAAATCGATCAGCAACCAATCAAAGCCAGTGCCCGCCGCGATCTCCACTGCGTTGGGACAACCCAGATTGAGAAATGTCCCAGCAAGTACTTCTCGACTCAATCTGTCTTTGTCAATCCATTGCATGGGTGCATTCCTAAAATTTGGGAGATTTGGTCGATGGTAATTCTACACAGGTTTTTGGAGTGCTGGGATTCATCCCAGCTTTTAGACCGCACTGCAAAACGATGAAACTGTTAAGGTTGTGTTTCAGCAGATGAACAACTAGATCCAGTCGTCACTGGCTGTTCTTTCGCAGGCGGGTCTGAAAGCTCCGATGAATCGGAGCACTCCAAATTTTAGACCGTCAAGGTTGTATTCGGTAGATATCGTTCTTTCCCCGCTTGGCTGCAGCCGGTGATTCGAAATAGAGTCGGACAGTAGACACGACCGAGATTTCGGGCTTCATGGGAAGTTCGCGAGGCTGGATGTCACCGTTCGAAAAAAGCCCACGGTAGTAGGTGTTCTTGGGGCGATTCGCCCGGATGAAATTATAGTTGCGAGTAAAGGTGGGGACCACTTCTTCGTTGACCGTGTTCGTGAACGAATGATAGAGGGAGGCAGGATAGTGCACGGTCGTTTGTTCCTGCACGTTGATCACTGGAGGCTTTTCCGCGAAGAGGGCTTTGAGCAACAAATCCGATTTGGCACGTGCAGCCGTAAGTGCTTTTTCGCGGGCCTGTTCCTTGACCGTGTCCAGCTCCTTGCTCCAATAATCGAAGGCGATAATGTCCGTTACATCCTGTTCAAAGGCTACACCCAGTGCGGACATTGCGGCTGTATCGTCGGCGACCTCGAGATGCACATTGGACTGCATCCGGAAACCGGCCTTTCTTTCTCTCATCAAATTTCCGTCCGGAATTTCCACCTTCCATTCGTAACGAGGAAGCACCGCGATGAAATCGACAACGATCGCTTCTGGCGGAATCTTTATCTTCGCCCAGGCGGTTTTGAGTTTTGCCAAAGTTGCATCGACTTCCTTCTGGCAGTCGATTGCCGTCTCCCCTTCGGCGGTGACAGCTAACACAATCCGAAGCTCGGTCGGTTTCACCCGCACTTCCGCCTTGCCCTCAATGGAGATAAAGCTTTCCACAACCTCTTTTGTCAGCGGAGTAAAAGGCGGGCTTCCCATTGTTTGCTGCTCCTCAAGACCAGCCCTTGATCCGCCGAACTGCGCCAAGGATGGTGAGACCAACCCAGAAACAAGTAGGCAGAACTGAAACGAATTCGTAAGCCAATGGTGGGTTGAGGGGATCATGGTAGAAATTTGTTAATGGAAAAGTTCAGGACGGCGGCCACTTCTCAGAAAGATACGTAAGGCCAGTCTCAATCCGGGAATCTCGCCTATTGTAGTTCACATTTGGCTGCATCCCGAGTTATTTCGGATGGAAGAAACCTGACTTGGACGATGCTGAAGTCGGGTGATTAAGCAGTTTTCCGAGCAGTTTCGGAATGTCGGTCTCGATGACATCCGCTCCGCGGTCTAGGAATTGTCGGTACTCTCTTTCTAGTTCCTTGATGTCGGACACTTCCCCGCTCAGGATCCGCCGATCCAGGTTTCGCGACGTGCCGATCATGCAACTCGCACCCTGTCCATGGATGTAAGCGTAGAGTTCACGGTCCTCGGGCGGCGTGTGTCCGACGAATGCCACTACATTTCGCCATGGAACTCCCATTTGGTCAAATTGCTTGGCTTTCTCGAGGGTTGGAATCATCACTTCCATCATCACATTAGGATTGAACGTATGGCAAGCTTGGGCGTCCTTGAAGTTCATCACGATCAACATTACGTATGCTTCCGCCTTGAGTTGTGTGATCGCCTTAACTCGCTCCATCGCCGGAACGTCTTTTTGGTCCAAAACAAGGACCGTCTTTCCTCGCGCCCAATCAATGACTTCATTTAAGGTTGGGATTGGAAACGATGTGACATTGCCTTCGGTGTCCTTCAAACGAAGCTGCTTCAACTGTTCGAGTGTAAAGTCCTTGACAGTTCCTTTCCCGGTGGTAGTCCGTTCCAGAGTTGGATCGTGATGAATGACAATTTCGCCGTCTTGGGTGTAGCGAGGATCGATTTCCAGGATGGCGTACGAGTGATCGAGCGTGTGTTCAAAGGTGGCGATGCAGTTTTCAGGAAAGCCTTTTTGTGCCCCGCCGCGGTGAGCGCTCACAAAAGGAAAGGGCTTCCCGGTCGGTTGGAAAATCTCTTGCAATCCGTGGGGTGATCTTGGATCGATGCGAAACAGCTGACGATTGCCGACGGGGAGCGGCGTTGATTCTTGGGCAAGAACGTCCGTTGCGAAAAGGAGCATCGCGATGAGTGGAACCATAGGATAATTCTTCATGGACTCGATCCATTGAGTGAGATGTTGCCGCGACCGGCGCGTATCGATGGAAATCGCAATTCATAACACATATCTGTTCATTTTCCTACCGACAAATTTTCCTGCCCATTGCGACTGGTTTCCCGTTTGCGGTTATAGAAGGGTAGGAAAATTGAGAGGTAGGAAGATAATCGCAGGCGACGTAGTCCGCCAGTCTGTACCCCAGGGTGCGCGGCAAGGCCTCGACCCTGGGCTATGGAATCAAACGCCGTTGGCGTATTCACGACTGTTCCCGAACCCTCTTCCCTGCCGTTCTTCGCTCTGGCTTTGGGACTTTTTGCGGCGAGGCGGCGAAAATCTAATCGCAAGTAACATTGGTCGAATCCCTTTTTCTTCATGTTCCTAATGCCTAAAACAGGGGTCAATTGCGGCGGGGGCCGCCGTGTCACACTAGGCCAATTCCGATCGCTAGAATGAACATTAGCGATTTTCGTTAAAACCAGAGAGTCTTTCCAATGCTACGACTATTGTTCGCACTACTTGTCCTAATCAGCCTGTCGCCATGGTCTTCAGTAATCGCTGACGAGCCGTTCGGACCAAGCGTGAAACTCCAACGCGCAGCGGTCAACTCGGTCTTGATTTCGTCAGGCGATGGAACTTTGGCTGTGTATGGCGATGGGCAACGCGAGGCATCCCAACCACCGGCAACCTGCGAACAGCTCTTGTTGACGCACCATCGACGCGATGTGGTAGGCAGCGCAATGAGGACTGTACCAAGCGGCACTTCGATCGTGGCTCCCGAGGCGGAACGCGTTTGGCTGGAGAAGCCAATGGAATTCTGGAACGCATTCACCAAGAACCGTTTTCACGATTACGGCTGCTTTACCACCAAAATCGTCGCACAGCCGATCAAGGTTGAACGCTGGGTCAAGGGGGCGGACGCCATCGATTGGCGCGGACTCAAGTTCGATGTCATCGATACGCCTGGCTACACTCCAGGATCGATCTCCTATCTGGCCACCATCGATGGCAAGAAGCTGGCCTTCACCGGCGATCTCATCTACGGGGATGGACAACTGCTAGATCTATACAGTTTTCAAGAGGCCATTCCGGAAGCGGCGATACGTGGCTATCACGGGTACGCCGGTCGCCTAGCGCAGTTGGTCACCAGCTTGCAAAAGATATCCTCGCTCAAACCCGACATCCTCGTCCCGGCACGTGGGCCGATCATCCAGAACCCGCAAGCAGCCATCGACCAACTGATCGGACGAGTCCAGGCGCTGTACCGAAACTACTTGTCCACCAACGCCTTGCACTGGTATTTCAAAGAAGAACGCATGCGGCAATGCGGAGAACGCGTCCTTGGCAAAGGGGCTCCTATCGAATTGATGCCTTACTCACTCCACGAAAAAGCCCCCGATTGGGTCTTTGAAAATGCCACTAGCCGCATGTTGATTTCCGATGAAGGAAACGGATTCCTGCTGGACTGCGGATACCAACGCGTAATCGATGCGGTGCAGAAGATGATCGATTCGGGGTTGGTCAAAAAAGTCGAGGGGATTTTTGTTACGCACTACCACGATGACCACACAGATATGGTGCAAGCGGCCGCCGAGCGATTTCAGTGTCCAGTTTACGCTACCCAAGAATATGTTGATATCTTGCAAAACCCAGCCGCCTACCACATGCCAGCCATGACTTCGACGCCAATCAAGAGCATCACCAGCCTGACAAGTGGCCATGTGATGAAGTGGAACGAGTTTGAACTGACGTTTCACAGCTTTCCAGGTCAAGCGTTTTACCACGGCGCCTTGTTGGTCCGCAAAGGAAGCGAACGGCCTGTGTTCTTCGTAGGGGACTCGTTCGCTCCGTCCGGAATCGATGACTACTGCTTACAAAATCGAAACCTGGTTCATGATGCTGGCGGTTACAATCTGTGCTTCAAAAAGCTTCGCGAGATACAGCAACCCCATTGGTTGGTCAACGAACACATTCCCTACGTGTTCCAGTTCACCGACGCGGAGTTGACTTATTTGGAAAGCCGCTATCGCCAGCGCACTGAGATCCTCAAGGCGCTATTTCCGTGGGATGCGCCAAACTTCGGTATCGATGAACAATGGGCCGTCTTCTATCCCTATGGAGCGATCACAGCAGCCAGCCGTGTGCTCGCTTTGGAAGTTCACATCACCAACCATTCGCCAGTTCGCCGAGCGTTTGCAATTACGCCCAACTTGCCGGCTGGCATGAAAACGGTTAGCGCGCAGGGCAAGATTCAATTGGAAGCGGGCCAACTGGGTAAAGTTCGCATGAGTATCGATGTCGGCAACGCAACCGGCAATCACCTAATAACGGCAGACATCCGTTCCGAAGGAATGGAGTTCCGCGATTGGATCGAAGCACTCATTACAGTCGAGTAAATATCCGATGTTGATCTCATTACTGATAAGTGCATGGGTGCTATCCCTAGGGGGCGCGATGGTCATGCCGGTGTTGGTTCATCCAATTTCACTGAGTTCGACCATCGTGGATGTGCACGCGGATCGGATTGAGGTCGAGATCGAGGTCATGCTGGAGGATCTAGTGCTCTTCCATCAACTGACCGCTAGCGGAGAGATGAAGTATGCGGCCGACGATTTGAAGAATGCCGCACAAAAGCATCGGCAGTTCGTGCTCGACTTCTTTACTATCCTCGACGCGGATGGTCAGCGATTGAGTGGCCAAATCCAAAACACCAATCTCGACCAGATAAACCCGAAGGGTGTTGCTCAATCGGACCTAATGCGTCGCTCGATTCGATATGAACTGATCTATGCGATGAAGGAAAAACAGCCGCTCTTTCTGACGTTTATGCAAAACTTCGGAGGTGACACGGCGGTGCTTCCAGCCTTGATGGACTTGCATGTTTTGCAGAACAATGCATTCGTGGAGAAGTCGACGCAGATCGCTCACGGTCGACCGCATACCGTCAAGCTCGACTGGAATCGGAGGCAGGGTGGCGATCGCATGACCTTTGCCGAACTTCGAAAGAAGCACGCCGAGCAGTTGCAGGATCGGCTAGGGATTGCCAGCTACACATCTCTTTTTTCGTTCCTATACATCACCCGATTCGAGGTGCGGCATGAGATCCTGATTCCGCTATTAACCCTCGAAAAATGGGTGCCGATTGCTAGAAAGCAACCTGATTTTCTTGAAGTCAACGAACAAGAAGCCACTCGCGAGAAGATTGAAAAGTTCTTCAAGCAACATAGCTTGGTCTCGATCAACGGCCAACGGGTCGAAGCCAAGCTGAGCCGACTCAATTTTTTTGCCTTAGATATCAACGACTTCGCTATGAATGCCGAACCACGACGCGTTAGTATTCATCAGGCGCGTGTGGGAGTGATCTTGACATTTCCTGCGAGCGAAACGCCGCAGAGAGTATCGATCAGATGGGACGCGTTTAGCGAATATGCTCCCTACGTTCAGTGTGTGGTTCTGATCGGAAATGAAACGCCAAAACAACATCAATTTCAGTCGTTAGACACGACCTACGACTGGTCGGGCGATTTGAAAGGGCCGAAGGTCGAACCAGTTCGGACGGACTCTGGTCGACTGGATGAGCAAAATCGGGTGGAGGTTCTTAGGGGTGTGCTCGCGAACATCTATCGTGCTTTCGATTTCCGAAGCGATGAGGATGTTTATGATGCGCTTGCCACGAGCGTGGACGGCGATTTGTTGCGAGAAGTCTATCTGCGATTCAAACGTACACTCTTAATGGCTGAGCAGGGTGGAGCCGTATCGCACGTGACTGCAGTGGAAGTCGTATCCGCCACAGTCTTCGGCAAGCGAAGCGATCAGGCATTCGAGACCACGTGGCGAGTCACGGGTGTAACAGAGCATTGGGGGCACGTGCATCAACGCATCACTGAGTACCGGGCTCAGTTAACGCTTGGTTCGCACGATGGCTTTTGGAAACTTGAAAAGTTTCAGCTTCTCGACGAAAAACGCATCCAATTCGAAACGAGCGTGCGGGGCTATGATCCAAGTAAGTGACCTGGAATTCAGCTACGGATCCCTGGACTTCCAATTGCGTGTTTCGGAACTTGCGATCGAGCGTGGCGAAAAAGTTGCCCTCGTCGGACCGAGTGGCTTAGGTAAATCTACGTTGTTGAAGTTGCTTTCGGGTATCCTCGTACCGCGGCATGGCAAGATTCGAATGGGTGAAGTGGAACTGGAACGCTTTTCCGACGCAGCCCGCCGCCGCTTTCGCGCATCGAAGATTGGCTTGGTGTTTCAAGAGCTGGAACTGATTGAGTATCTTTCGGTTCGTGAAAATATTCTGCTACCGTACTTGATCCACGGTTTTTCTAAAAAGAGGACTGAGATTCATGCGTCCGCTGAGTCGCTGGCGGCAGCAACGGGCTTAGCTGACAAACTGACTCGACGACCGGACCAACTCTCGCAAGGCGAGAGACAACGAGTGGCCATTTGCCGCGCGATGATCACTCAGCCCGAGTACTTGCTAGTGGACGAGCCGACCGGAAGTCTTGACTCACGCACTGCGAACGAAGTGCTGGAACTCCTGTTTGACCAAGCGGAAAGAAACAAAACCACCATGCTGATGGTCACCCATGATTCGAGTATTCTCGATCGCTTCGATCGGACGGTGGATCTGGCTGAATTGCAGATTGCAGACACTTCATCGGAGGTGAAGTGAATGCCGAGAATCTGTCTGCTGGCTTGGCGATACATTGCGTACTACCGTGCGCGGACATGCCTATTGATCGCGGCTATAACGCTTACTTTTTTCGTACCGTTGGCTACGCGCTGGACGATTGAGCGATTTGAAGGCCGTGCGATGGAGCGAGCATTCTCGACTCCGCTCGTCATAGGGGTCAAAGGGAGTCGCTTTGGACTGGCGATGCACGCTTTGTACTTTCGGGGCGAATCACCTGAGACGTTGCCGCAGGCCCAACTGAGACGCATTGACGAGACGAAGTTGGCCAAGACCATTCCGCTGTTAGTTCGTTTTCGCGCGCGAGGCTTCTCAATCGTTGGGACGACGGATGCGTATTTTCATTTTCGCGGGCTGTCCGTCCAGCGAGGCGATAGATTACAGCGTCTGGGGGACTGTTTGCTTGGGGCGACGGTGGCTAGCCGCCTTGGTCTTGTGCCCGGTGATCGACTTGTTTCGGAACCCGAAAACATGTTTGATTTGTCTGGGCCATCCCCGTTGAATATGCGAGTGACTGGGGTTATGCGACCAACGGGATCTCCCGATGACGAAATCGTCCTTTGCGATTTGAAAACAACTTGGATCATGCAAGGCATCGGCCACGGCCACAGTGTTAAGAAGGGACCATCGGACACGCCAGATGCGCCCACAGATTCTGATTCCCATAGGCACAATGCCAGCCGTGAAAACTTGACTACGTCGGCGGAAGTAACGGACGAGAATTTGCAAACGTTTCACTTTCACGGCCCATCCGATACGTTTCCGTTGTCAGTCATCATCGCGATTCCTGACTCGGTAAGGTCGGAAGCGCTCCTCATCGGCAAGTATTTTTCCCCGGACGAACCTTATCAGATCATCCGACCGGTCGATGTTGTGGACGAGCTGATGCATTCGATCAGTCAAATTCGCCGACTGTTCGATTGGCTCGCTTTGCTGTTGGCCGTTGTCACCATTCTCTTGGTCGGCTTGGTCGTGATGTTGTCCATTCGTCTTCGGGGAGCCGAAATACTCACTATGAGCTTGCTGGGGAGCAGTCGTACGACCATCGCTGGCATCGTGGTTGCAGAGCTATCGATAGTCATTGCCATCAGCCTTGCGTTGGCAGTGATTCTGGCTCTCGCGGTTTCGTCTGGCCCGGACATGTTTGTCTCGAGACTGGCCAGCATTCCCATCCCGTTCACGCCGATGCGGCTCGCGTTAGCTTAGGCGAGCGGCAGATTGGAGCATCTTAACCCGATTTGTTTGCGAGGGACAATTTCGCGGTCCCTCACTTACGTTTCGGGTTGTGATTGCCGCAAGCCAAAATGAGGTTATGATGGAAACGAATGTCGCCGCGTTTCCTGAGGAGCATTGTCGTGACAAATCCGTTCCCTGGTTTTAACCCATTCCTGGAGTCCCCTGCATTTTGGTCGGACTTTCATTCTCGATTTATCAACTATTGGTGCGAGTCCATTGCCGATCAGTTGCCGGGCGAATACGAAGCGAGCATCTCGGAACGAGTCTACTTGGTTGAACATGATCCGGACGCTCGAAAGCTCATCTCGCCCGATGTCTCCATTTCCGCCAAGGATTTTTACTCACCAGCCGCTATACAGAACACTGCTTCCACGTTGGAACCGACAACCATACCGATGGTGGTGTTGAATGGTCCGCGCGAGACTTACATCGAGATCCTTCATCGGGCTGACCGAGGGCTAGTGACATCCTTAGAACTTCTTTCGCCTGCGAACAAACAGTCACCTGGACGTGTCGAGTACTTGGCCAAACGACGTGCCATTCTCAGCCAACAAGTCCATTTGGTCGAATTGGATTTACTTCGTTCGGGCCAACGCGTACCCTTTGCAAAGCCGCTACCTCCAGCCGACTATTACTACATCGTGTCGCGATACGAAGCGAGGCCAGATTGCCAAGTGTATTCATGGCAACTGGCGCACGAACTGCCAACGCTTCCTATTCCACTGCGAGCACCGGACCCGGACATTCATGTTAGCCTCTCGCAGGTCTTTCGGACGACCTTCGAACGAGGTCGATTTCATCGCCGTATCGACTACAAATCATCGCTCGCAGGGGAATGGAGCGATGTAGAAAAACAGTGGATACAACAGAAGATCGCCAATCTGAAACCGTAAACCGTGGGTGTCTGGGGCAATTCACTCGCCTACGCAGCTCCGCCAAATAAGCGAAGCCCTGGCGTTTGTGCGACCGCAGATCGTTCCATTGGCTTGACGGGCATGCTTGCCAGCATCACGGCCGCGCATTCCATGTCGTTCTTCAAGTCCTTGGTCTGGTCGTTGGTCCATCGATTGGCGCCCCAACCGGCCAACAGAACTTGTTCGCCAGCACTAGCACTTCGAATGGCCAACTCGATAGCCGTTTCGCGGTTCGGTACGATTTGAATGGAGGCTGGATACTCGCAACCGTCCAGAACTTGCCACATGGCTTTTTGACCGCTGCGGGTGGATTGGCGACTTTGGGTCAGAATGACACGCGAGGCAGATCGTTCCAAAACGCGCCCGTACGCTGCCATCTGTTCGGGCGTAGCGGCCTCGGGCACTTCGGCTACGCAAATGATCGGATTGCCATGCTTCGACAGAGCATGCATGGCGACCGCCAAACGGTCGGCTTGATCTGCGCTATCGATGTAAACTGGGCATTGGTTGGAGTTGGGGACGCGTTGCAATCGCCCTGGAATTTTCTGCAGTCTTTCGATTCCTTGGACAATCTCGTATAGCTCAAGGCCGAAGGCATAACCGACCGCGGCGGCACCTAGCATATGCCGAGCATTGTGATCCCCTAGAAGGAGACTAGTCAGGGGCATAACACAGTTGCCAGCCGAAAGCATGAACGATTGTTCGCCGGGCAAACTGCTAAGTCGGCTGCCACGAACATCTGCTGCGGCATCGAGTCCATATCCGATCGAGTGCGGCTGATGTCGTTCGATCCATCGATTCAGTCGTGCATCATCTGCGTTGTAGACCACGATACCATGTTGCTTGAGTTGACCGACAATGCGGTGCATGGCGTTTTCAACGCCACGAGCTTGCAAGGAATCGATGCGTTGCGATTTTCGAAGGCCCGTAAACAAAACCACATCGAACTCGATACCGCTAGCAGCGTGGGAACGCAGCATGTCGTCTGTCAATTCGATGACGGCAGCTGGCGATTGATTGACCACACTCGTTGCAAGCCATTGTGCCAAATGATTGGCATTTGCATCGGGATGCGCAACCAGCCCTGCGTCTTTTCCATCGCTGGCTCCCAGCGAAGTATAGTACGCTACTCGGTTTCCAATCTTCTTAAGCATCGAAGCCACCATCAAGGCGGCCGAGGTCTTTCCGTGCGTGCCCACGACAGCGATGGTCAGCAACTTTTCACTTGGCTTGCCCGCCAGCGCTTGGCAGAGACGCGCGTAGGCTTCACGTACGTCGGGAACGATGCATTGAGGTACGCTTGAGGGGAGGAACTGCTCGGTGAGAATCGCCTTGGCACCGCAATTGATGGCATCGATAGTGTCGCGTGCCGCATCCGATTCGCCATCTAAGCCTATGGCGAATACGCAAGCCGAGGCAATTTGGTCGATGCTGGCTAGGCAAGCATCGCATTGAATGTCGTCGGCACCGACGATTTGTGCCGATGGGAATAGTTGGCGAAGTGATACGGATGGATAAGAATTGAGCGACATGCCTGTGGCCTCCTTGCCAATTTTTGTTTGTGGTCTCATGGATCATCCTGATCCAAAATTAGACTTGTGATGCGAATCACTGGGAGACACACATCACTTTCGAACTAGCTAACAACGTGTCCCAAACCAGGGGTCCCCGTCAAGCCGAAAAAACAACAAAAACACAGGGCTTTTGCTAGCAATCAGTGGTTCAATGGAGGGTTGTTGGTTTTTGTGGCTGAGCGAGGCTCTCGCTAAGGTTTGGCAGGAACCCAACGAGCGAAGGGCCTCGCTCGTCTACACGTGTCGGCTTTTGCTCCGCAAAAGTGTAGTAACAAGACGCACTTTCGCGGAGCGGAAGGCGACAATAAAAAAGCCACGGCTTGTTCAAACCGTGGCTTTTGATGATGTTTTGACGTTGGGATTTTTCTACAGGAACTTGCCCAAGCGAGCGCACAAGTCCGCTGTTCGGCAGCTATAACCCCATTCGTTGTCGTACCACGAAACCACCTTCACCAACTTGCCCTTGTCACCTAAGACTTGGGTGAAGTCGGCAGCAAAAATACTGCTATGGGGGTCGTCGATGATATCGCTGGAAACGATTGGGTCTTCGGTGTAGCACAGGATCCCCTTGAGCGGCCCTTCGGCTGCGAGTTTCATGGCCGCATTGATCTCGGCCACGGTTGTTTCCCTCTTCAGATTCACGGTCAAGTCGACCACGGAGCCAGTTGCCACAGGAACTCGCATGGCGATACCGGTCAACTTCCCCTTGAGCTCAGGAATAACCAAACCGACCGCCGATGCTGCCCCGGTTGTCGTTGGGATGATGTTCAAGGCTGCGGCCCGTGCACGGTACGGGTCCGCGTGCGGCATATCCTGAACTTTTTGGTCGTTGGTGTAGGCATGCACCGTGGTCATCAAACCCGATTCGATTCCGAACGTATCGTGGAGGACTTTGGCGATTGGAGCCAAACAGTTGGTGGTACAAGAAGCATTGGAAATGCACTTGAGATCTGCGGTGAGCTTGTCGTCGTTGACACCGAGGACGCAGGTTAGGTCCGCGCCGTCTTTGGCGGGCGCGCTGAGCACGACTCTCTTGGCGCCAGCGGTCAAATGCGAGTCGTAGCCTGGCTTGCCATCCTTTGCTCGTGCTGTGAAGAATCCCGTGCTCTCCACCACGATGTCAATCTTGAGGTCTGCCCAAGGCATCTTCGATGGATCCTTCTCAGCCAATGCCAGAATCTTCTTGCCGTTGACAATCAGATGCTTGTCGTCGTAACTCACGGTCCCATCGTACCGACCGTGGATGCTGTCGTACTTTAGCAACGTCGCCAGCATGGCGTTATCGGTCAAGTCGTTCACGGCTACAACTTCGAACTCGCTCGAACGGCTCATTAAGTTGCGGAACGTCAATCGTCCGATACGACCAAACCCGTTAATTGCGATTCGAATTGTCACCGCTTGTGTTCTCCACCGAAAGTAAAAAGGACCCTGTAAAACATCGATCTGGAATCGGAAGACACCAAATCGTCGGCTGCATGCAACACCCTAGGGATGCCGTGCGCCCAGTTAAGAGAGGGGACGAGTATACAAGCGGTAGGAAACCTCATCAATAACAAAGAAAAAACGCTGGCCAATCCAAAAACTTGCCTACAATGGCAGCAGTGAACTTAATGAATTAACGGTTCTTGCTCCTGGCTATTTAATATGTCCATTTCGTTACCGATCCTCGACCCTGTGGCTAAACCGCTAACGGCGGACAATGGCACCTGCGGGACCAGCACAGGAAAAAACGGGAGCGTTGTCAGTCGATACTTGGACAACCTCGGCGAGCGACAACCGCATGGACCACTCGCCCGTATCCCGCTGCCGATGTCCATGGAGGAGGCAAAAGCCCGCGGTTGGGACGAATTGGACGTGGTTTTTGTGACCGGTGATGCCTACATCGATCACCCAAGTTTTGCCATGTCGATCCTCGGACGGGTGCTTGAAGCCGCTGGCTACCGTGTCGGAATCGTCAGCCAGCCGGACTGGCATTCATGCGAACCTTGGAAGCGATTTGGACGACCGCGGCTGTTTTTCGGGATCAGTGCTGGCAACATGGACAGCATGATCAACCACTACACCGCCAATAAAAAGGTCCGAAACGACGACGCTTATTCGCCCGGCGGCAAGATCGGACTCCGACCGGATCGGGCAACGCTAGCTTACTGCCAACGAGCCCGCGAAGCCTACAAAGGAGTCCCGGTTATCGCAGGTGGGGTGGAAGCGTCGCTGCGGCGATTGGCCCACTACGACTTTTGGAGCGACAAAGTTCGACGCAGCATCTTGCTCGACAGCAAAGCGGATCTGGTCGCATTCGGCATGGGTGAAAACTCCATCGTCGAAATGTGTCGCCGACTCGAAGCCGGAGAAACGGTCAAGGATCTGCGGAACATGCGAGGCGTGGCCTACGCCCTAGGTGCCTCAGAGCCACCGCCGAACGATGCGATCGAATTGCCATCGTACGAGGATGTGGTTGCCGACAAGATCGCTTTTTCGAAAGCCACTCGCACGATTCACAATGAAACGAATCCGCTCAACGCCAAAAAACTGATGCAACGTCATGGGACGCAGACCATTGTTTGCAACGTCCCGCAGTTGCCCCTCAGCGAAGAAGCAATGGATCGTATTTATGGCTTGCCATACACCCGTCGAGCGCACCCAAGTTACACCGAGCCGATTCCATCGTTCAACATGATCAAGAACTCCGTCACGATCATGCGTGGCTGTTTCGGTGGCTGCACGTTTTGTTCGATCACTGCCCACCAAGGTCGGATCATTCAGTCTCGGTCGAAAGAATCGGTTCTGAACGAGATCAAGACGATGACCGAGGATAAAGATTTTAAAGGAATCGTCAGCGATATCGGCGGACCAACCGCCAACATGTACCACATGCGATGCACTAAGCCGGATGTCGAAGCCAAGTGCCGTCGCCAATCCTGCGTCCATCCGAAGATTTGCAAGCTCCTCGGGGTAGACCATACCCCCGTCATCGAGTTGATGCGCGAGTCTCGCGAGATTCCGGGTATCAAGAAAGTCCTTGTGGCCAGCGGCGTTCGGATGGACTTGGCACGACAATCGCCGGAGTACATTCGTGAGCTGACCGAACACCACGTGGGTGGCCATTTGAAAGTGGCTCCGGAACATGTCGACGCGGATGTTCTTTTCAAGATGCGCAAGCCGGCCAATGACGACTTCGAGTTCTTCACCGAGCAATTTAAAAAAGCATCCGACGACGCTGGCAAGAAGCAGTATCTCGTCCCTTATTTCATCGCGTCGCACCCCGGCAGCTCGATCGAATCGATGATTGAACTTGCTGTATTCTTAAAACGCAATGGCTACAAACCCGATCAAGTGCAAGACTTCATTCCGGCACCGCTCGATATTGCGACCAGCATGTACTACACCGGGCTGGATCCGTTCACGCTCAAGCCGGTCTTCATTGCCAAAGCGCTGCGTGATCGCAAGTCGCAGCGGGCTTTGATGCAATTTTTCAAGCCCGAAAATTACTTTGAAGTTCGCGATGCCCTGCGGTCGGTCAATCGGAATGATCTTATTGGTGAAGGCTGTGATTGTTTGATCCCGTCAAGACCGCCCAAGGAAGCTATGGAACGCCGCAGAGAGGACGCGAACAAACGCTTTCGCGGCGAGTATGTGCACACGATTCCCAATCCGAGCGCGCAACCAACCGAAACAAATCAGAATGACGGATCTAACGCTGATCCCGTCTTGGAGAAGCCGCTTGAAGCACAGCGACGAAAAAGTCCCAAGAAGCAGCAACGGGGTGTTTCGAAGGGTGGAGACAAGAAGCCGAACACAGGCTACCGTCCCGGCCGAAGAGTATGAATTTGAGTTTCACCCCTGCAAACATCTTTGCAATGCCTAATCGTTTGAATAACAACGGTGGGGCGAGGCTCCTGCCGAGCTGGCGTCGCTTTGGTTCGGCAGGAGCCTCACCCTCCCGATTTATGAATTGGCTCGGCGGAATGCAAATCTCGGCGGAATGCCGATTTTGGTATCGATGATTTGAATTGGTTTGCTAAGATCCAAGGCAAGTATGAACTGCAAATCGTCCCATTCGCTACAAGTCAAAGTCGTTGCTGAGACATGTTAAGTTCCAAGCTTTTCAAGGAGTTCTTTGCTAGTGAGAAATCGGGAGGCCTCGTTCTTATCTTGGTGACCATCGTTTCGCTACTCTTAGCGAACTCGATGGTTGGAGAGCCATTGATCCACTTTTTTCACCAAGAGTTTTGGGGACTGTCAGTAGAGCATTGGGTCAATGATGGCTTGATGTTCATCTTCTTTTTGATGATCGGACTGGAATTAGAGCGAGAGATTTATGAAGGCGAACTTTCGTCGTGGCGCAATGCGGCGTTACCTGTTTTCGCCGCTGTGGGAGGGATGATAGTACCAGCCGCGATCCATTTCGCATTCAATGCGGGTACTCTTACGCAGCGTGGGGCTGGCATTCCGATGGCAACGGACATCGCTTTCTCCCTTGGCGTATTATCGTTATTTGGAACCAAAGTTCCTTACGCCCTCAAAGTGTTTTTGACAGCCTTGGCCATTGCGGATGATCTTGGAGCAATCGTTGTTATCGCGGTTTTCTACACCAAGGGCATCACGGCCAGCTATCTCGGTGGGGCACTCGCCATTTTCGCGATACTGTTGGTGCTCAATCGCACGAGAGTCAATGTCCTTTGGCTCTACTTGATCGGCGGAGCCGGAATTTGGTGGTGCCTTTTGCACTCAGGCGTCCACGCTACGATTGGGGGCGTTCTCCTTGCGTTTGCAATCCCGTTTTCCAAGGAAACCCACGAGTGCGTGTCGCACCGACTTCAGCATCGACTTCACTTTCCCGTTGCGTTGGGAATCTTGCCGATTTTCGCTCTGGTCAACACCTGCATTCCGATTGGGGGTGAATGGTATCGAGAACTGATACAACCCAATGCGATGGGAATTTTATTGGGGCTGGTCGTTGGTAAGCCGCTTGGGATTCTTGCGTTCTGTGGACTGGCGATCTCGCTAAAAATTGGACGACTCGCAGACGAATTGAGTTGGAGTCATTTATTTGGTGCCGGCATATTGGGTGGCATAGGCTTTACGATGTCCATTTTTGTTTCGCTGCTTGCCTTCGAGGATCAGGCGGTCATCAATATATCCCAGATAACGGTCCTGATCGCGTCGTGTTGCTCCGCCGCGTTAGGGGCGGTTTGGTTTCTGTTCTTTATTCCGGAGGCATCCGCTAGCAGTTTGGAACTATCAAGTTAGTCAACAAACCAGGCTATCGCCTGGCAGCCAAGTATGACTTGGGATTCCTGAGTCTGCTTCACACTAAACGCAAGAGGGGTGCGGTCGACCTCGACGATGTCCACGTTGTGCAGTTCCACACTTTTTGCGGTGCCAAAGCGCCCCAGGATGCTTTACAATGGGCGAGCGATTCCGTGGGGTTGGCTGATAGCGCCGTTGCGATGACAGGCTGGCAGCCTATCCCACGTCTTTTTTTAAGGAAACATGGGTTGATGGGCGAGTTGGATATTAACGCGATCTTGGGCCCGGCTGGCAGTATTTCGCGCCGCATCAAGAACTACGAACATCGCAATGAGCAGATGGCCATGGCCGAAGCCGTGGGTGACGCGCTGCGCAACCGACATCATTTGATTGTCGAGGCAGGTACCGGCGTCGGCAAAAGTTTCGGCTATCTCGTTCCCGCCATCCTGCATGCAACATCCGCTGAAAACGCGATGGCTGGGAAAGCCACGCATGCCAAGCCATTGGATGGCAAGCGAAAAGCCAGTGGCGAACGCCAAGACGATGAGGACCAGGAGGACCAGGAGGAAAAGCAGGAGAAGGATTCCGTCAAACGAATCATCGTCAGCACGCATACCATCAGCCTTCAAGAACAGCTCATCTCCAAGGACTTGCCACTGCTCAAAGCTGTTATTCCACGTGAGTTCACCAGCGTTCTGGTCAAGGGCCGTGGAAACTACCTCTCCAAGAGACGTCTCGAGCTGGCGGTTAGCCGATCTGTCAGTCTTTGGAGCAACGAACAGGATCACGATCACCTCAACTCAGTCCAAGACTGGGCGCGTTCCACCAATGACGGCTCGCTCAGCAGCATGGCCTTTCGGCCACCGGGTAACGTGTGGGACGAGGTGGCAAGCGATTCGGGAAACTGCATGGGGCGGAAATGCAAGCACCATGAATCCTGTTTCTACTACGCAGCCCGACGTCGCGTCCAGAATTCGCAAATCCTAGTCGTCAATCACGCCCTCTTTTTTAGCGACTTGGCCTTGAAAGCGCAGGGCGGCGGTATTTTGCCAAAATACGATTCGGTTATCTTCGACGAATGCCATACCATTGAAGCGGTCGCAGGTGATCATTTGGGCTTGCAGATCAGCAACTCGCAAATCGATTATACACTTCGAAAACTCTACAACCCAAGAACAGAAAAAGGCATTTTGGTAGCCCTGGGGCTCAAACAGTTAACGCAGGACACCTACCGCTGTATGGAATCGCTCGACGATCTCACTGCGGACTTGGCTGGCTGGCAAGCGGGTCAAGAAAAAGCCAACGGACGGGTCCGAACGCCTTTGCCCATCGAGTCCGTGTTGGGAGAACGGTTGCAGTCGCTGTCGGAGCAACTTGAGCGATTTGGCCAAGACCTAAAGGATGCCAACAGCCGTCTTGAAATGATGTCCGCCAGTCAACGCTTGAGTTCGCTGGCTGCCAGTATCGACCAATGGCTTCAGCAAAAAGTGGACGACTCGGTCTACTGGCTAGAGCAACAGACCAGGAACACCCAATCTCGCAGCAGTGTTCGGATCACGATGCGGAGCAGTCCACTCGACATTGGAACCCACTTGCGCAATCAATTGTTTCGTAAAGTCAAAAGTGTCATTATGACCAGTGCTACCGTCGCCACGGGGCAGAGCAAGGGCAAAGGCTTCGCGTTTTTTCAAGGACGAATTGGCGCCACCGGTTCGAAGACTCTGCAGGTCGGAAGCCCATTTAACTACCCGAAACTTGCGGAAGTCCATCTGATCACCGATATCGCTGATCCCTCGTTGGACAAGTTGAAGTACGAACAGGCTATCATCCCTGTCCTCAAGCACTTCGTCGGCCAGAGCGATGGCCATGCGTTCGTACTGTTCACCAGTTACGACATGCTTCGAAAGACTTGTACGGCCCTGACTCCGTGGATGAACGAAAACAATCTGACAATCTACTCGCAGGCCGATGGCGTCCCTCGCAATCAATTGCTCCAAGCATTCAAGGAAAATCCTCGAGGCGTTTTGTTTGGCGCCGAGAGTTTCTGGCAAGGGGTGGATGTTCCTGGTGATGCACTCCGATTGGTTGTTATCAGTAAACTGCCCTTTAGCGTTCCTGATCATCCATTGCTAGAAGCTAGACTCGAAGCGATTCGAAAAGCCGGTGGCAATCCCTTTCAAGACTATCAGTTACCGGAGGCGGTGATCAAATTCAAACAAGGCTTTGGTCGTCTTATCCGAACCGCAACGGACTCCGGAATCGTGGTCGTTACTGACCCTCGCATGACGACCAAAGCCTATGGTCAAACGTTTTTGGATTCCTTGCCGCGTTGCCCCGTTGTACGCGTTCCTGCATCCCGACTGATTCGTTCTTAGCCAATGAATTTGAACCAAATCTTGGACGCGAGCGAGTACGATGCGTTTCAAAAGGCTCTGCAGAGTTTTAGTGATCGATCGGTTCGACTTCATGTGAACCGCATGGAGACGGTTCTGCCGTTCGCAGTTACCGAGGTACCTTGGTATGCCTGCGGGCGTTTTCTGGTTGATTCTAAAATTCGGCCTGCGTCGTTCTTGAACTACGCAACGGCTGACTACTACATTCAGGATGCCGCATCGCTGCTGCCACTCGCACTCTTGGACCTACAGCCCACGGACAAAGTCTGCGATTTATGCGCGTCCCCTGGTGGCAAGGCATCGGCGATTGCCGAGCGATTAGGACCGCATGGATTCTTATTGGCGAACGAGAGTATCCGATCTCGAGTCGACGTCCTACGTTATGCATTAGCTAAAACGGGCAATCCCAGTTTCGCTGTCTCCTCGTACGACCCAGACGACTTGGCGAGTCAGATGCCGCAAGCGTTTGATGCGGTGCTGATCGACGCGCCGTGTAGTGGCCAGACGCTGGTTGGACGAAACAAGCGGGATGACAATGCCTTTTCTGAGAATCAAATTGAACATTGTGCCCTGCGTCAGCAACGCATTCTTCAATCGGCTATTCGAATGCTCAAGCCCGGTGGCCGACTGGTCTATTCGACATGTACGTTTGCGATGGAAGAAAATGAATCGCAAATCCAATGGCTGATGAAGCAGTTTCCCGATGCATGGGAACCGATCGGGCCCAAGTCGCTTGAACCCTGGCGTTCTCCGATACAAGCTGGTTGTTATCGACTATGGCCCCATCGCGACCGCTGCGCAGGTGGTTTTGCGGCGGGGCTCCGACTGATGAAAGAGATCGATTTTGAGCCAACGGCGTTGAACTCCCGCATTGGCAAGCATCGTGAGTTGTCGGTGGGAAAAGCAAAGCAACGAACGGAACTTGAGAAACAAAAGAGAGTTCAAGAGACGCTTGATATGTTGGGGGAGTTCTCGCACGTGAACACCCAATGGGAAAAGGGTTATGCGCAATGCGTGTTAGCCGGTGTAGGGAACGCAATGGAAAGACACTCAGCCGTTGCAATGGAGCCAATGGCGGTTTTGATTGAGACTGGGAATCATTTTGTTCCAACGCAAGGGTTGGCGCTATTGAACAAAACGTTTTTCATACCGCATCGCGGTTTGGAATTAGGTACGGAACAAGCAAAGCTTTTTGTGGGCGGAGCATCGGTAGCTATTGAATCGTCAACGGATCAAACGCACTCGCGAGGGTTAAGCGGTTGGGCAGTTGCGAACTGGAATGGCCTGCCGCTTGGTTGGTGCAAGGCCCTCAGTAACCGGCTAAACAATCATCTGCCCCCTTGGGCGAGATTGCGTATTGATTAGACGTAGGTCAGTCGCTCCGCCGACTGACGGTCAGTGTAGCCGCAAAACTAATTCTATTTCCTACTCTGGTATCAGTGGTTAGCCATCGAATTGGGTCGTGCGGTGTTTGAGTACTTGAAGACCCAAGAAGTGCAAACAGCAAGGACTCGAGTCGGCGGAGCGACTCGACTACGCAATCAAATCATGAACTACGTTGCCGTGCACGTCGGTTAGTCGATAGTCGCGTCCTTGGAACCGATAGGTGAGTTTTGTGTGATCGAACCCCAGCAAGTGCAACCATGTCGCTTGAAGGTCGTGAACATGCACTGGCTTGTCGACGATGGAAAAGCCGAGTTCGTCAGTGCTGCCGTAGTCGAAACCACCTTTGGCCCCACCACCGGCCATGAACATAGTAAAGCAATCTGGATAGTGATCGCGACCCAGTTGAGCACCGACCGCCGTGCGGCCTTCGCGGAAAGGTGTACGTCCGAACTCGCCTCCCCAGATGACGAGCGTGTCATCCAATAGGCCACGCTGTTCCAAGTCTTTGATCAAGGCCGCGACCGGTCGGTCCATGGTTTCGCATTTTTTGGTAAGGCCATCGCGAATGTCTTCGGCTGGCCCGGTTCCATGAAAATCCCAGCCCCAGTCGAAGAGCTGAACGTACCGCACCCCGGATTCGACGAGTCGCCTAGCCAATAGGCAGTTATTGGCCAAACTCGCCCCACCGACTTTTGCGCCGTATGCGTCAAGTGTCTCTTGCGTTTCTTTGGAAATGTCCATGACTTCGGGAACACTCGTCTGCATCCGAAAGGCGAGTTCGTATTGTGAAATACGTGTTTGCGTTTCGGGGTGGCCAAGCTCCTCGGCTTGAATGGCATTGAGTTGGCTGAGCGTGTCCAACGTCTTTCGGCGTAGATTGCGGTCCATTCCTGCCGGATCCGAGGCAAAGAGAACGGGGTCCCCTTGCGAGCGACACTGGACTCCTTGGAAAACGCTGGGCAGGAAGCCGCTACCGAACGAACTCCTGCCTCCGTTGGGCTGTACGCCACTACTAATCAGAACAACGAACGCTGGGAGGTTCTCATTTTCACTTCCTAGTCCATACGAGACCCAAGAACCGAACGAAGGCCGACCGCTGCGTGGCGAACCGGTGTAGATCAAGAGCTCGGCGGGTGCGTGATTGAACTGGTCGGTGTGCATGCTATGCACAAGGCAAAGATGGTCAGCGACACCTTGTAAATGCGGCAAGCAATCCGAGAGCATCACTCCGGAATTTCCGGATGCAATGAATTTGTGTGAAGTACCGAGGAGTTTCGGAACGCCGGTGGTGAAGGCAAACTCCTTGCCTTTGAGGACCGAATCCGGAGCATCTTGGCCATTGAGTTCGATCAGTTTGGGTTTGTAGTCGAAGAGATCCAGGTTGGGTGGCGAACCAGTCATGTGCAAATAGATCACACGTTTCGCCTTGGGAGCAAAGTGGGCGACTTTGTGTGCAATCGAGTCGGCCGCGACTGCCGAATTCGAGGGTGATGCTCCGATGAGGTTCGATAGGGCTAAAGCACCCAGGCCGGTCGACGTTTGGCCTAGGAAGTACCGTCGCGTTCGCAGTGCGAGTTGTTGTTCGATAATGGAGTTCATAGTTCGATCAGATTGATTAAGGAGTCATCAGAAACTCGTCGAGGTTCAGAATTACATTGCAAATGGTCGTCCAAGTTCCAAGTTCGACCGGATCTGCGTTGGTTGGCAATGGACCGATGGGCTCGGTTGCTAGTTTGTTGGCTCGCTCGCTTTCGAGGGCGAGTTCATTTCGAGTCTGGAGATACAGTTTCGTGATCGCTTCCGTTTCTCGGGCAATCGGCTCACGCGAGAGGGCCAATTCGAAGACCCGTTCTACACGCTGTTCGATGGAACCAGCTGGCAGTTCGTAAACAACGATTCTTCTGGCTAGCCCTTGGGCAGCTTCGACATAGGCTGGATCGTTTAACGTAACGAGGGCTTGTAGCGGTGTATTGGTTCGGTCTCGCTTTAGGACACAAACTTCACGATTCGGTGCGTCGAAGGTTGCCATGGATGGGTATGGGTTCGACCGACGCCAGAGGGTATAGAGTCCTCGTCGAAAGCGATCCTCACCTTTGCTAGTATCCCAATCTGTCTTACCGCCGAATGCAGCAGTCAAACCGAGGGAAGGTTGCGGAGGGCGAGCTGGCGGGCCGTAGAGACGCTGAGACAACAGACCGGCTGAAGCGAGAGCCATATCGCGAACTTGTTCGGCCGTCACTCGAAAGCGAGGGCCACGTGAAACATAAACATTGTCAGGATCTTCTTCATAGCGTTTTGGCGACACGGAAGATTGCTGTCGGTAGGCAGCTGACATAACGATGTTGCGAATGAACCGTTTCGTGTCCCACCCATTGCGAATCAATTCGGTGGCCAAAAGGTCCAGCAACTCAGGGTTGCTCGGCAGATCGCCTTGCGACCCAAACTCTTCGCTCGTACGCACAATGCCCACGCCGAAGAAAGTTTCCCAATAGCGATTTGCAATCACGCGCGCCGTGAGCGGGTTGTCCGGTTGCATCAGCCACTTTGCGAACTCCAAGCGGTCCATCTTTGCTGGAACACCGTTTATGATTGTTGGTATCCATGGATGAAAGGCTTTAGGCACGTCAGGTGAAACCAAATCACCTTGAACCTTGTAATTGCCCCGTATTTGGATGTGTGTTTTACGTTGTTTGTCGGCGGCTAATTCACCCAGAATGGGGACAGTGGTCGTCGGCTTGATCTCGTTGAGTTTCTTTCCTAGCGCATCGCGAGAGTCACGCAATGCTTTTCGACTCGGCGCCGTTGTTGAAATGTAATGCAAATGGAGTGAGTCGTTGTCGGAGTTGGAACGGTTAACGGGCTCAAGGGACAGTATTTCCGCAATGTTCGATGGCAGGCCAATCATGCGTCCGGCGCGAACATCGGTGGCAAATCCTAACGAAAAGCTTGCAAGTAGAGCTCGTCGGTAGGTCGACTCGAATTTAAGCGTCAGTCGCAGCGAGACGTTGCCTGCCATGGGATTGGCCGCGCTGAGTTCGTTTAGTTTGTTGGTTTGAATTGCGATGTTCAGTTGGTGCGGTTGGTCAATCGAGCCACCCACCGCCCATCCGGATTTGGCATCACCGTCGATCGCATTGGTAGGAGCGAAGCCATCCTGCGCATAGTCGGCGTTTGCAAGGAGAAGGGGAACCTGAATCGAAGACTGGATTTCAAATGATTGGCTTGCCTTGGGTTTATCGACGGTGGATTCCCACAGTGTTTTTCGCTCCTCGGAGAGGATAGTTAGCCGCGCGCCGGACAATCTACTCCCCACGTCCGCATCGGTTCGGTTCCAGACAACGATTCGGTCGATGGATGCGTCCTTGCCAAGGTCGACTTCCCACCATGGATCGGCACCGCTTGACGTATGGGTGGTTGAGTTGTCGGTGTACTTTCCTGACGTATTGCCATCGAGTGCTCGTTCGGCCTTGCCATCGAAGTCGGTGCTGCTTTGCGTTGCTTTGCCCCCCTTGGATAAGTTCTCGTCGTTGGAAAAAACTTGGACCTCAGCGAGAGAGAGGATTTTGCTTTCTCCTGGCAATTCAATTCGCACAAATCGACCGCTCATCGATTTGGAATCCACACTGATCAGGCTGGCGGCCAGATTCGTTAGAACAAAGTTTCCATCACCGATGGCAGCGCCACCGTTGGGCAAGGATGGGTCGGGTATGCTTCGCACTTGTAGACCGGACAGCGAATCGATTGAAACACCATTTGGAACAGGCAACTCGATCGTGTAGGTATCGGTGTCGGCAATCGCCTCCACTTTGATATCGCCAGTTTCTTTGATGGTGATGGGGGACTTGGACTTAGCTTTGGCAGATGCGGGTAGGAAGGACTGCCAAACGATGGGTGTGTGCAGTTCATCTGCCCACGCTCGTTGTTCAGGCTTGAGTGTTTCATCGGGAGTTGTAAGAGCTAGCTCGACGGTGGTGAGTTCTTTTTGCGTCTCATCTTGATCACGGCGTTGTTGGTAGGTGAACCACTTAAGGGTTGGGCTTTCGTCTGCTCGGTCTGCGTCCTTGGTTTGATTCAATATGGCAAAGACTTGAAAATACTCCGCCTGGGTGATCGGGTCGAACTTGTGGGTGTGGCACTGTGCGCAGGCCATCGTGACCCCCATCCAGACCGCCATGGTGGTGTTGACGCGATCAACAACAGCTACGTTGCGAAACTCTTCGTCGTTGGTGCCACCCTCATTGTTGGTCAATGTATTGCGATGGAAGGCTGTGGCCACCAGTTGCTCGTCGGTTGGGTTGGGGAGCAAATCTCCGGCCAGTTGTTCGATGGTGAACTGATCGAACGGCATACCGTCGTTGATGGCTTTGATGACCCAATCGCGATAGGCCCAAATTGTTCTAGGCGGATCGTCGGCATAGCCGGCCGAGTCCGCGTAGCGAGCTAGGTCTAGCCATTTCCGCCCCCAATGTTCGCCGAGCGCGGGCGAAGCCAACAATGTGTCGACCAATTGTTCGTATGCATTCAAACTTGTGTTTGACTGGAATGCCAACTGCTGTTCTAAAGTCGGTGGCAGACCAGTCAAGTCGAGGGTGAGTCGCCGAAGGAGCGTGTTTCGATTCGCTTCTTGAGTCGGTTCCCAGCCACGTTCCTTTAGTTTTTTCAAGACAAGCAAATCGATGGGTGAATGTTGCCAAGCGGGAAAAAAGTCAGCAGGTAGGGAGTGTGCTGGGATATTGGATTGAATTTGATCGAAGGACCAGTGCTTTGAATACTTTGCGCCGGACGCGATCCATTGCTTAAACAGTTCGGCCTCTCGTTCGGTCAATTTGGCGCCAAAATGGGGAGGGGGCATTCTCTCGGACTCATCGTTCGAAACAATTCGACGGATCAATTCCGATTCGCTTACGTTGCCAGGAACAATGGCTCGCGAGCCTGAGTCGGCCGGTGAGGTGGCGGATTCAAATTCGTTAAGTCGCAACCCCGATTCCACTTTCGAATCGTCCGGTCCATGGCAAGCGAAGCAACGATTGGAAAGGATTGGTCGAATGTCAGTTTTGAAATCGACTTTGGACGGTTCTGTCAGGCATTCAGACGCGAGAGACTTCTCTAAAGCCATCAAGAGCAAAGCCAAAACAAGGAAATGGAATTGGAATGGGAGGATTGCGATTCGCATGGGGAATGCTGGGCGTGAGCCTTTGTAGCGAGGACGATTACTCGTGGACGCTCAATTATAACATCGGGGGTTGCCGAAAACACCGTGAAATGGCTACTTCCGCTCAGGCAACGAAAAAAGGGCTCCCGATTTCGGAAGCCCTTTACTGAGATTTGAAGTTTTTGCGCTTTTAGTTTCTACGTCCAGACAATAGCTGCTGGAGTCCGTAGGTGAAGAAGGCAAACATTCCGAAGTTGACCGCTTCTTCGCACGGTTTGTATCTCAGGATGAGCGTGTCACCTGGCTGAATCAGCGGTCTTTCACGGGGGTCTTGAGCGGCCTTTGCCAGATCGACTTGAATCGTAATTTGTCCGTTGCAAGGTGTTTTACGAAGGATGAAGAGTTCGCCTGGAGGAATGGTATACTGCTGAATTCCGAAGGAACTGCTACCACCCCCACTTGCCTTGCCTCCGATACCTTGACCTGCAATTCCCATCGCACCCAGAACATCGAGGTCATAATCACGAGGAACCAGGTATTCGCCGCCAGGTAGTAATCCGCCCGTGTAGAACACTTCTGCCTCACGCGATTCGATGTAGACTACGTCCCCTTCTTCAAGGATTACGTCTTCGGTTTTGAATGCTGGGATCACACCCATTGGAAGCCGCATTGGGATTTTGAGTAGGCTAGGATCATCTGGGATTGGCGGAGGGCAACCGCACGGATCTGGGTTGGCATAATACTGTTGGTAGAATTGCTGAATAAAATCATCTCTTTTCTTTTGGTCTGCTTTTCCAGCTCGCAAGATTTTAATTTCGTTCTTGGCATTGATGCCAGGTAGTCCGCCGGACGCCATCAATGCGTGGAGAACGTCGTTCTTGTAGGCATCCAGTTTGATCATGCTACCAGCCGCACTTTGGTCAGAGCCTCGCAAGTACGAGCCCTTAGCCCCTCCACCTTGCTGCTGTTGACCGCGTTCCGATCCGACGTCTTGCCTCACGACAACTACGTTGTACTGTCGCTCTTTCATCATCGTGACGATCGGACGAAGTCGTTCTGCGTTGGTAAAAATCCTAGCATCCAAGTACGCCTTTCGGATTAGATCGGTCACCTGTTCGATCGTCATCCCCTTGACCTTGATCGGAGCAATCGAAGGCAGGGCAATGGTCCCATTCTCTTGGACTACGATCGGAAAGCCCAGCGACGGATCGAGGGTGCTTTTCTCGTTCGGGAAGTTTACCGGAGGTGGCTCTGGTGGTTTGTCGGTCGCCGTGTAGGGCAAGACACCTTCGATGTAGATACCGAGGATGTCTCCCTTGTCGATCAGGTATTGCCGAGGCGGTTCTTGGGTTAGCCTCGAAGGATCGAGGGGCACCAAGTTGTTCTTAGATTGGGCCAGGAATTGAGGTGGCAGGCGACGCACAGGGATGCCCGCCAACGGCTGGGTCAACGCTGTGCACCCAACGTTCATCGCACCTGCAGCCACCAAGCCCGCCAGTGAAAAGGATCTTAAAAGGCGAGTCAGCATGCGACCCCCATTCTTTTTTGATTCGACGAGCGTCATAGGATTCCGTTCCATAGACATAGTAGTTACCTCGTTCGCCGGTAGGCGTAGATACTTGATGAATGCAGTTTTGGTTACTGACTTAAACATGCTGACGCATAGTTAAGAGGAATTGTTGATCGCACAACGGCACGGAGTGCCGTTCTACACTGTGAGCTGGTTATTGATTGATGAACTGTGGCGAATGGATGATTTCTGCGGGCCCTTGTTCAACCGAAATTGGATATCCTTGCAGGTCCCCCAAATCTTGAGTTGGAACACCTTGCGAAACAATCGTTTGCGGTCGACCGTTAGGAATCGCAGATTGAGCTATGGGGTACATCCCGCTGCTAGACTGATTCAGCATGCCATGCTGAGAGTATTGTTGCTGGATAGCCGATGACGTCTGGATCTGAGTCCAGTTTCCAATGCCTTCTTCCTCGGCTGCTCTGGCTCCATGCGGGTAGCCTGAGTACCACGCAGCTACGCGAGCCTGTCCTTCGCATGACTGGTATTTCCACCCCCAGTATTCTCGAGGTGGGAAAGCAGGTGTGCAGCCTGTGCCGCCATCTGCAACTTCCATATAACCAGCCTTGAAGCCCTGCGAAAATTCCTTCATGTATTTTTCGTTACAGAAGTGGTGCTTCCGGCAATGCCAGGCTTTTGAGGCGCTGGACTTGTTCCGGTGCCCCATCATGGTTTGATTCCAATAGCCATTGTACTGCCAGCTATTGTTCATTCCGGTCATAGCTGTGCAGCCAGCAAACGGAACTGTGGCTGAACCAGCCAGCAGCAGAAGGGCCAATCGTTTTTTAACCAGTTTTAGCCAGCCTCGCTTTTGACGAGACTCAGCTACTTCAATATGTTTGACCGACATTCCGATCCCCCCAAAATGTAATCTGGATGCTGGGAAGTTCTTTTCATGCTAAACCGCCGGATGGTCCGTCGGATTCATGGCACGTACTCCCTCTGCTGGATATCGGCTAAAGTCCGCCGTTGTATTTAATGATTGTCCGGACATTGGCAGTATTGAGGAAGTTGGCTAGCATTACGGTACGTTGGAATATCCGTTTTGTGACGGGTATCCACATGCGTGATTCCATTCTAAGGATGTTATCGAATGGAAAGTGTCGAGATTGGTGGATTTGCTATTACAATCGGATTGGGGAGTTCTGCCGTTCCCAATGGCGGGCGTTCGCTTGCATCCATAACCCTAAGTATCCAAAATCGCACATGTCTCATCTCACGGAAAAACGCGCTGATAGAAGACGTGAAGTGAAGCGATCTTCGAAGGCGCCGGTAGGGCTTTGGAGCGGAATTGAGACTTCAGAATGGATTCTGTGTTGTGCCGTCTTACTGCTGATCTTGGCGTTGCCTTGGTACTACGGAGCCGTTCAATGGAAATCGCAATATATCCTCGCTTGGGTTGGAATGGTTTTCAGTTGTTCGATGGCTCTGCATTGCATTGTTAGCATGGTGAGTAAATCACGCGACCTGAGCATCCCTTGGCTGACTTGGTTGTTCTTTTCTCTTGGTGCCATGGCGTTCGTACAGTCTTCGCCGATCTTTTCATGGCAGGGCAATGAAGTTGCTCCTCGCTCAGTTCAATTGCAACGCTGGGCGCTCGGTTTGTCCGATGCACCAACTGCGCTGCAGACGACGTTGTACACGCCTTCGAAACAGCCGGAACCTGACGGGACGAAATTGATTTTGGATGTGCCGTGCGATCTCAAAGACGTGCCGGACGCGGCACGCAAATTGGCATGGAGTGTTGAACCCCTTCACACGCGAGGGGCTGCTGTCTCATTGATACTCTGCGGACTTTTCGTTTGGATTGGTCGAGCCGTCTTTTCCCATTCCTCAAAACAGCTTTGGTTGTTTGGTACGCTAACTTTGATTGGGATGTTGATTGCATGCGTGGGCGTTCAAGGTGCGATTTCCTATCAATCGCTGAATTTTCTTGGTTTGAGATCGGGTTCTTCGTTCGCCACTTTTGTTTCCAAGAACTCTGCTGGAGGCTTTTACAACATTTGTATTGCAGGTAGCTTAGGGCTTTTGGGCTGGACTTTACTCAATACAAAACGCAATTCGAAGGACACCCGCTACCGTTTTCCGGACACGAACCTTTTGGCCAAGGTACGGGGTTTCGCTGAGGATAGTCTTGCCGACTTGAACACGGCCCAGATTACCGCGATGCTGTGTCTGATCGGTATCGTGGCTGCCCTGTTAATAAGCCTGTGTCGTGGTGCAGCAGTCAGCGCTTTGGGTGCCATTGTCATTTCTGCTTTTATTGCGAATGCGAGGAACCAGAGTCGAGGCAACTGGGCAATTGCCGCAGCCGTAGGTACGGTAATCGTAGCTTGTTTGGTTGCCTTTCAAATTGACGAAAAAGCTTACGCGAGGTTGGAAAGCCTTTCGGAAATCGATATCGATGAGGAACTGCAAGCAGGCCGAGCCTACATATGGTCCGTTGCGTGGAAGGCTATGACGTTTTACGGATGGCTTGGAAGCGGGCTTGGGACATTCCATTTCGCGTATTTGCCGTTTCAAGAACCTTCGTCCGGTGGCTGGTATTATCATGCAGAAAGCCTATACGCTCAATGCGGAGTTGAACTCGGCTATTTAGGGGTTACCGCATTAGTAGTTGCAATTGTCATGTTGGTTGCGGGGCTGCAACGCCCTCCCGCCAAAGAGAAATGGAAACTTGCTTTTCCTTCCAAACTTGCAGGCGCTTACTTGGTGTTTAGCCAAGCCTTTCATTCGTTTGTGGATTTCGCAATCATTCTACCGGCACTGTTTGTCCCTGCATGTGTGCTGATGGGATCGGTTCAAGGGACGCTTCGAAACGCTCAGATTGCTCCAGTAAGAAAACGGGGACGTGGTGACTCTTCGCGTACTGTTCAGTCGGCTCAGCCGGTAACGTCCAAGAGTATCCCCTGTGTTCGCAATGGGTTGCTCGGCATTATGGTTGCTGCCGGCAGTGGATATGCAATTGCGTCGTCGATCGATGCCGTGCGGTCGCTCTCGGTTTCGGAAGCCATGTTGGACTGGACAAAAGCCGAGGAAAAAAAGCCGCTCGAGGAACAATCGCCTGGGCGAGTGGGAGAGATGGCCAAGATTTGGGCTAGTGGCAATGCAATGCTAAAACAGAACCCCGATGCGATGGGTGCGTTCGCTAATTCGTTCCTTTTCGACTATCGAATGAAGCATATAAAAACGCCTGAAAAAAACGGCGATTGGTCCCAGGCCTGGCGAGATACTTCGCCCGTCTTTCTCCAAATGGCGCTTGCTCGAGAACAAAACCCAATGAAGAGAGAGCAGGTCATCGAATCCGTTGGAGGAAAAGACGTCGTCGATCTTCTAGTGTTATCAGCCAATTGGTACGCTCTAGGTCAAACCAAGTCGCCATTGGATTGGCGACTCCTTTGGGGGCGCTGTTTAGTCAATACCGAGTGCGATCGAAATGAGGTCGCCAAGCTTTTGCCAGCAAGTTTGGTTCTCGCGAAACACAACGCCCAGCAACTGCTGGCAACCACCGTCCTCTTTCGCGACCAATTTGACCAAAGCCAGCATGAGCGAATTTTATCTCAAGCAATGAAATCGAATCCTTCGGCTGCAGTGAATTCTGCGAAACTCCTAGCCATGGAAAGGGAAGACAAGAATGTGCCCATTGAAATTTTTCCGCAGAGATACGATGTGCTTCAGACTATTGCATCCGCAAAAGATACTTTTACCAAGGATCGTTTTCCTGGAACGAATCAGCAACTTTGGGAGCGTGCACGTGAATTGATTAAAAAAGCACCCATGACTGCGTCTAGACGGCACCTATGGCTTGCGGATTCGTCCGCCGCCCTCGACGATGTCGAGGGCGAAATCTCCCACTTGCGAGATGCCGTAACAGCGGAGCCAAACTCCATATCGCATAAGTTTCGGCTCGCGAACCGATTGCTGGATATCATGAAAGTTGATGAAGCGAGAGAGGTCCTTGATAGGCTTAAGCGGCAGAATCCTGACAGTAGTGAATTCAAGGCAATTGCTGACCGAATTTCAAAAATTTAAAAAAACAGCATCGGCTACATTTGACACGACGGCGTTTTGGCGTGTTTTCGTCAGCAAAAACGGTGCAGGCTCGGCTATCCACACCGCCCCTCCAGACCGGACTTACCCATTTCATCCCCCCAGAATTGGTTAATTCTTAAAATGGTAGATGTGTTTGACTGGAATGATTGAGCGGGTCGCCTAA
>JANMLD010000222.1:0-31899 GCA_031372345.1 Pirellula sp. | reverse complement strand
GGTCACAGGTTCGGTCTGGTTTAGACAGTCGTGGACATCGTAACATGTAAATAACACCAACGCAGGAAAGGCAACTGCCATCTACAGCTACGCAGGTGACGCCAATTACTTCGCCAGCAGCGACAGCGAAGATTTCACTATCGGCAAATCACCAACCTTAACGACGATCACCATCGTTGGGGCTCCGTTCACGTACACTGGTGCTGCACAAACACCAGCTACGGTGTCGGTCACAGGTGCGGGCGGGTTGAGCCTGACGCCGACAGCGAACTATGTAAACAACATCAACGCAGGCACGGCTACAGCCAACTACAGCTACGCCGGTGACGCCAATTACTTCGCCAGCAGCGACAGCGAAGATTTCACTATCGGCAAAGCACCAACCTTAACGACGATCACCATCGTTGGGGCTCCGTTCACGTACACTGGTTCAGCACGTACACCAGCCACGGTGTCGGTCACAGGTGCGGGTGGTTTGAGCCTGACTCCATCAGCCAGCTATGTGAACAACATCAACGCTGGCACCACCACGGCCAGCTACAGCTTTGCAGGTAACGTTAATTACTTCGCCAGCAGTGACAGTGAAGATTTCACGATCGGCAAAGCAGCAGTGACAATCACAGCCAACAACAAGAGCAAAACTTACGGCGCTGTGAATCCCACACTTGATGCTGCGATCACCGGTACGGTCAATGGCGATGTGCTGGCTTACAGCCTAAGCACTCTAGCCACTCAGTTCAGCAACGTAGCCAGCTACGGCATTGTGGTTACGTTGGGCACGAACTCGAACTACAGCGTCACGTCTACTGACGGCACATTGTCGATTGGCCAGAAGGCCGCTACCGTCTCAGCCAACAACAAGAGCAAAACTTACGGCGCTATGAATCCCACACTTGCTGCTGCGATTACCGGTACGGTCAATGGCGATGTGCTTGCTTACAGCCTAAGCACCCCTGCCACTCAGTTCAGCAACGTAGCCAGCTACGGCATTACAGTTACGCTGGGAACGAACCCGAACTACAGCGTCACGTCTACTGACGGCACGCTGACGATTGGTAAGAAGTCGGCTATCGTCTCAGCCAACAACAAGAGCAAAACTTACGGCGCTGTGAATCCCGCCTTGGACGCTGCAATTACCGGTACAGTCAACGGTGATGTGCTGGCTTACAGCCTAAGCACCCCGGCCACTCAGTTCAGTAACGTGGCTAGCTACGGCATTGTGGTTACGCTCGGCATGAACCCGAACTACAGTGTCACGTCTACTAATGGCACACTGACAATTGGCCAGAAGTCGGCTACCGTCTCAGCCAACAACAAGAGCAAGACTTACGGCGCTGTGAATCCCACACTTGATGCTGCGATCACCGGTACGGTCAATGGCGATGTGCTGGCTTACAGCTTGAGTACCCCGGCCACCCAGTTCAGTAACGTTGGAAACTATCCGATCAGCGTAAGTCTTGGTACCAACATCAACTATTCGATCAGTTTTACCAATTCGACACTGCAAATATCAACGGCTGGAACGAATACAAGTCTTTCATCCTCCGCACCGGTTGCTGTCCCTGGATTGGCGGTGACCTTCACAGCCACGGTTACTTCAGCTACAATTGGCACACTTCCGACCGGAACTGTGGTTTTCCGGGACGGCACAACGGTGTTAGCCTCTGTTTCCTTAGTTAGCGGAGTAGCAAGGTTTACCACTGATGCGCTCAGCCTTGGAAATCACGCGATCAGTGTCACTTACTCGGGCGACAGCCACTTTGCTGCTCCAGCGACGGTGTCAATTCTTCAGCAGGTCAAGCAAGCGGCGCTAGTTAGTGATCCATTGAATCCAGGTCAGTTGGTTCTCTATGTTGGTGGCACAGCTTTTGACGACGAGATAGAAATCAAGCGACAGGGAACGAACCTTTACGAAGTGGAAATTGAAACCGAAGGGCCCGGAAATAGCGAATCGAAATGGGACGCTACTTTCAACGGCCCAATCAGCCGGATCGTCGTCTTTGGATTAGCGGGTGATGATGAAGTAGAAATTGAAGACTCAGTATTGGTACCAGCCTTGATCGATGGAGGGGCTGGTAATGATGAAATAAAAGCCGGTGGCGGTAACAGCGTTCTTCTTGGCGGCAGCGGCAATGACGAACTGAAGGGCGGAAAAGGCCGCGATATGCTGATTGGTGGTATAGGCGAGGATGAGCTTCAAGGCAAGGATGGTGATGATATCCTCATTGGTGGCGTTACGAACTTCGATGTAAATGAGGCAGCACTGGTTGCCGTGCTCAAGGAGTGGAGCCGAACCGACGCGTCCTATCAACAGCGAGTTGCCAATCTGTCCAACGCTTCGGCAGGCGGTGTGAACCCGAACGGCAGCTACGCTGCCGGTTACTTCTTAACTGCTTCTACCGTCAAGAGCGATGGCTCTGAAAACAAACTGAAAGGTGGTTCAGGTATGGATTGGTACTTTGCGAACCTTGATGGCGTCGGCAACAACGGTCGGAAGGACAAGATAACCGGCAAGTCAAGCAACGAGATAGTGACTAACGTTCGACTTTTGTAATCTGTCATGTGGCGATTAAACAGGTTCTTCCGCACTTTGCGGGATTCAGGCGACGCAAAGTAGGCGGTGATTGAGAATTTTTAGATTCGCTCGAACATATATTTGTCGTTTGAGCATTTTGAGATTGTTGATCTGGCCCTCAAGTTGACCCTTGCTCCACGGCGGAGCAAGGAATGCCTTTATTGCAGCGGCGTCCTCTTTTGCAGTAGATGCAAAACCACGTACGGCTGGTGGTGTTGTGGACGCGGATGTTGCTTCGACCAAATCGATCGATCGCAGTAAAGGCATCGACGCCAAGATCCAAGATCCAAGATCCAAGATCCAAGATCACGACATGCATGATTTAATGGGCCTAGTGGCTCATGACCTTTGGAGATAAGTAGTAACCGATGCGGCCTCTACGGTCGTTACCACCACGTAGCCGATGTGGTTAGCATCGGTCGCGTGGCGGACGCTTTAATTCTTGAAGATCCGACAAATTCGTTCTGAATTTCGTCCTTCCAAGTCGCTCCGGTCACCCAAACCGGTGCGATTTGGTTTCGGGGCAAACTCACCGAGGTTGGACAAACCGACGATTTTTACTCAATCCTCCTGCCATCAAGGAACCCCGCGTATTGAGCGGTCAATCTGACAACAACCGCCACTTCACAAACACGACACAGGAGGGCGTGTCCTGTACGCTTAAGGGGTTCCCGTCTGCGGAAAAGTGGCGAACACCGCGATATTCTCAGTAATCAGACTATCTCGTAACGTAAGCGCTTCTTCAGTTGCTTCCCGCGACTTTTCAAATTCACGAGTTACTGTCCATAGACGGCCAATACTTTCCAGTGAAATCGCTAAACCATCGACTAAGCACCTCGGCAGAAATAACTGGATGTTATTTCGTTTAACCGCGTGGGCATCGCCCCGCGTTTTACAGTGCTCGCGGCCCGATGGGCACGCGGTTAAACGAAAAAACTTACGCGTAGGTGCTTATGTCCGATGACTTTCCCTCAGTCGCCCATGAAAGAGCCTTGGCCTGAGCCGCCTCTACACGCTCAAAAGCTTGTTGGGTGTCGCCCATTTGAAGGTGCATTCGACCAAGTTCGTTTAGGTTGATGATGTAGTGGCGTTGTTCTTTATGTGCCGTCAACATTCCTGAAGACTCTTGTAATTGAATGGCTTCTGTCCCTTGAAGTTTTTCCGATCACGATCTTCTGGCACTCATCAACCAACGGCATTTGTGCAGCTTTGATCTTCCGGCTAGCCGCCGCCACGTCAAAGAAATCTGCTCGGTCGATCTCTGGAAACTCCATCTGCTGTCCTGACTTTGGAGGCCACTCCATCGTAAAAATATTGCTGACAATTTTTGTCGGATCGCAATCGCCTTGAAACGCCCAGGCGTGAACGATCTTCCCGCCCTTTTGCTTGATTGGTGTCAATGCGGTGAATGGGCCATTCGGCTTGATGCCAGTTTCTTCCTCAAATTCCCTTTTGGCTGCTTCAAGCATGTCTTCACCTGGATCAAGTTCACCCTTGGGAATCGTCCAGGTATCTTCGTCCTTGTTTTTGAACAACGGACCACCCGGATGCGCAAGAAGCATCTGCAACTTGCCATCCTGAATTCGATACATCAGTAACCCTGCACTAACACGAGGCATAGCTACGAAGCGGATCCTTTAAGTTGTGAATCGCTTGCTTGATCGAACGCAGCCACAAACATATCGGACGACTGTGCGCCAGACAATGTGATCTTGCTGTTGACGATGAAAAACGGTACGCCGTCAACATGATACCGACGTGACAGTTCACCTGCTTCCTTCAACTCTTCAAATCCCTCATTGCCATTCAGCACTGCCTCGGCCTCTCCAAGCCCCATACCAGCTTCGACAACGACATCGGTGAGCGTCTTCGGATTGCTGATGTCTCTGCCATCGGTGAAGTATGCTCGGAACAACGCCTCTACGACCGCATCCTGAACGCCTTCCTTGTCTGCCAGCCAGATGAGTCGGTGGGCATCGAGGGTGTTCGGTGTCCGCTCCATCCGGTCAAAGTTAAAGTGAATGCCTTCCTGCTTTCCAACTGTAACAATGTTGGCATCGAGTTTCATCGAGCGTTCCCAACTTCCGAATTTTGCGATCCGGCCTTCTCCAGTCGTCGCTTCCCAATGAAGCACCAAGGACAGATCACATCTGAGATCACTTCAACCGAGATATTCATTGTGGCTTCACGATCTGCCTAAAAGTCAAATTAATCCGTTCGCTAACATTCAGTTTGGTTTTAGGAACCGAACGTTGCCAATGCTGCTGTATTGTTCCAGCCATGATGACACCCTCGCTTTTCAACACCAAACTATCGGTTGGGGGTTAGGGGCGATCGCTTCATTGGCTCCACCGCGTTTGCGGCCTTGTGTAACAATTTGTCGATCGCATTACCCAAGTTTTCGGACTGCTGACTGTCCCTCGTGTTCAAAAGAGCAACCATATTTCGGCCGTCACGTCTGCGAATCATGATGGCAGTCGTTCCTGGCAGAGACCCGGTGTGCCAATGGTTGAGTTGGCCATTGCCTGTGACTCGATTCAACCATCCGAGCGAGTAGTAGCTATCCTTGGGTTCTCCGCCTTCCTCATAGCCCGCCATCCCTATTGGACGGGCATGCATTCGCTCGATGCTCTCTCGAGATAAGATTGGGCAGTTATCAAAATCATCGAAAGATGCTGCGAACTTTGCGACATCTTCCGCAGTTGCGATCCAACCACCGTGCGAGTCCATGGCTTCCAAATTCCACGATCCATACGCGGGCGGGACCTCGTCACCTAAATCGAATTGAAAGACACTCTTGGCTTTCCCCGTCGCGTAATAGCGAACCTCGTCAGCGTCTCTGCCGTCCAAGCGAGTGGCTCCGATGTGCATCGAATGGATTCCAATCGGGCGCAACACACGCTCTTGAACATACGCTTCGTACGTCGTGCCGGCAATTTTTTCGATGACCCGCCCAAGTAGACAGTATCCAAAGTTGGAATAGGCATGCCGTTCGCCTGGAACGAAATCCAGTTTTTGACTCAACATAGCGAGGATCACCTGGCGATGACTGGCTGGCGACGGGACACCCAACTGCTTGGCGAAACGAACCGATTGAAACATGGGGTCAAACGACTGGTCGCGATCCCAACCACCGCGATGTTGCAGCAAATGCTCAATCGTAATGTCCTTATGCTGCGCGTCGAACGCCTCTCCTACGGCTAAGATTTCCGCATCTAAGTTCAACAAAGAGAATACCTTGTCATCGAGTCGAAGCTTGCCTTGTTCGACCAACTGAAGGATCGCAACGGCCGTGATCGGTTTCGAAAGGCTCGCAATACGGAACAAGCTGTTTGTTTGCACCGAAGCGTTATTGTCGATGTCAGCCAAGCCAAAGCCCTTCGCGTAAACCACCTTGCCCTTGTCGGTCATGGCGATGCTTGCACCAGGCACATCGTGTTTGGTGATGAAGGCTTGAACCAACTGATCGACATCCTCAAAACTTGAGACCGTATTATCCTTCGGGTCGGCCGACGCAGGTTCCTCTAGCGCGGCTTTCTCTATCGCGGCTTTAGGGTCATCGGTCGGCGGCAGGGCATGCAGCAGTGCCAGCGTCGACCACGCGGTTGCAGCGATGGAAATGAATTGGTCCTTTCCGTGCGGGAAGTCGGATTCAAAATACTCTTGAACTGGTTTGGCCCGCGTCGTCACCTGCCATGTCCCGTCATCGCGTTGCGTCGACAGCAAGAAGTCAATCCCCTTGTGGGCGAATTCGTTGGAGGACGGGAAATTTCCATCGCGAAGGAGTGCCGAAAGAGCCGTACTGGTGGCATAAGCGTCGCTGGACATGTCGGCTTTCTGTCCCCAGCCACCGTCCTCGCGTTGTTCTTTCAGCAAGGCAGCGGCCGCAGTCTCGATCAGGTTCGGATCGCAATCAACGTACTTCAAACTGCTCAGCCGAAAGACGTGGTCCTCCGTTTCGACAGGAGCGGCGGAAGCGAGCCAATCGGCAACCAACTTTCGCCGTTCCGCAATCTGTTCCTGCTGATCCTCCTTTCCGAAGTGATGGAGAGACCGGAGTGCGACGTACGTTGCCGTAAAGTCGCTACCAGACGTTGGTGGGCGACTGCCCCGATGTCGCCAATGCCGTAGCTCCATTTGAGTTTCCAGCAAGTAATGACTAACTGCTTCGGTTACCGCATCCGCAGGCCAGCTGCCTTCGTCAAGCGTCCACAAAGCGTAGCCTGCCGTTAAAACATCGCCTCCTTGTCCTTTTCCCTGCCGGTAGTTGGCCAGTCCACGTTTCAGGTGATCGTAGGTATGCTGCAGTTGCCGTTTTAAGTTCTCCTCATCTACAGAGAAACCCCGCCGTTTCGCTTCGACAAACGCGAACATCGGTATGGCTTGGCTGTGACAGGTAAAGCACTGTCGCTTGTTGGCAGATCCGATGGAGCCTGCCTCGAGGGTTGGCAACGCTTTCGAGATAGCCGCTCGTAAACGGTCTGTCGAAAGTGTTGATTCATCGGCCCGAATGGTTTTCGAGAAGACCATTGCGGCGACAAGCATCGCAAGAAAAATGGATTTGAACATGGTGTATTGCCGTTCGAATCGCAATATGGCGGGGTAAATTCAAACCGTATTGTACTTCATTTTATGTGCCTACTGAACATTGTCGCCTTTTGCTCCGCAAAAGTGCGTTAACGAGCCGCACTTTCGCGGAGCGAAAGGCGACAATTTCCGTCGCAGAGCTTCGGAGCCACATTTTATGAGACTAACCGGGAAATGCCAGTTTCGGTTGATAGTCAATGGCTCGCTGATAGGCGTTGGCAATTTTAAGCAGTTTCGACTCCGAAAGAGGTGGCGCCTGCAACTGCATACCGATCGGCAAACCGCCTGTCGTCATCCCAATTGGCATCGATAAGGCGGGAATACCCGCTAAGTTTGCTCCGACGGTAAACAAATCCTCGAGATACATCTGAACGGGGTCGTCAACTTTTTCTCCGATCCGAAAGGGTGGTGTCGGCGTGGTTGGCCCCAAAAGTACATCGACCTTTTCAAAAGCCGCATCGTAATCCTGTCGAATCAAGCGACGCACCTTGAGGGCTTTTTTATAGTACGCATCGTAGTAGCCAGCACTCAATGTGTACGTCCCCAACATGATTCGGCGACGCACCTCCGCCCCGAATCCTTGCGACCGCGTTTGGCTGTACATCTCGATCAATGGCGAACTGGCCTTGGCGCCAGCAATGGCCGGCTGCTTGCTCTTTTCAATCACGGCCCGAAAGCCGAAGTGCGCACCGTCGTATCTCGAAAGATTGCTGCTGGCCTCACTCGGTGCAATGATGTAGTACGTCGCAATCGAGTACTTGGTATGTGGCATGGTTATATCGATGATCTCACATCCAAGCCGCTTGTATTCGTCGATGGCTTTTAGGATGGCAGCGTGTATCTGCGGATCGAGTCCATTGCCATCGAGGTGTTCACGAATGACTCCGATCTTGGCACCGGCAAACGGTTTGTTGAGCTCGCCGACATAGTCGTCTACCGAAACGTTGAGACTAGTCGAATCGCGAGGGTCGTGGCCTGCGATCACTTGCAGCACCAATGCCAAATCGGATATCGTGTGCCCAAACGGTCCCGCTTGATCTAGACTACTGGCGTAAGCGATCAGGCCATAGCGGCTAACACGTCCGTACGTTGGCTTCATACCGCATACACCGCAGAAGGCTGCTGGTTGCCGGATCGATCCGCCGGTGTCCGTGCCGATGGAAATAGGAGCCATGGCCGCTGCGACACTGGCCGCGGAACCACCGCTGCTGCCACCGCAGGTTCGCTCGAGGTCCCATGGGTTGTAGGCAGGGCCGCAGAACCCGGTCTCGGTTGAACCGCCCATCGCGAATTCGTCCAGGTTTGTTTTGCCCAAAATGACGAGGCCAGCATCTCGGAGTTTCGTTACTACGTGTGCATCATAGGGTGATCGATAATGCTCGAGCATTCGCGATCCGCAAGTCGTCACCGAATCGGTCGTGCAGAGGATATCTTTGATGGCAACTGGCATTCCAGCAAGTGGCGAAAGCACTTCGCCAGAGGCCCGACGCCGATCGATGTTGTCTGCTGCTTTAAGAGCTAGGTCGCCATCCCAAGAGATAAAAGCGCGAAGGGACGGTTGCAGTTTTTCGATTCGATTGAGAAAAAACTGAGTAACTTCGCGACTGCTTAGTTCGCGAGCTGACAATTTCGGGGCAATTTCATGGACAAACGTTGGGAATTGGTTCATGCCAAGAGGATAGATCAGACTCGGTCACTCGAAAAGGCCCGATACGTAGGTCCGCGTCTCCGAGGCGGACAAGCGATACGTAGGTCCGCATTTCCGAGGTGGACAAGCCAGCTTTCAAAAAACCGCTGCTACCTGGTAAGATTTCATCTGTCTGATGCCTTGGTTTCTGTTGGCTTTCCGGCGACCAATGCATCGAGTATGCCGCTAAACCCGAATGCGGCCAGGATGTATAATGGGCCGTAGGTCGGCACCAAAAAACGCCCCCCTACGCTGTAGGTTGCTGCGACCAGAATCGTGTTGATAGCGAGTGGTCCTGCGAGCCAGATCAACGCGTTTCGGTTGTAGCGAACTAGCCAAATCGCTCCAACTACGGCGAGGAGCTTTAGAAGCAAGGCTTTTCCCCAATACGGATTCCACTCCGTTACCACTCGCTTGACGAGCAATTGTGGAAGCAGTCGGATGTTTCCAAAAACCCATTGTTGGACTTCAGCACCTGCTTGCTCGGCCATTTCCAACTCAAGATCCCGCAGATCTGAAGGGGTGGCTGCGTTTAGATCGATCCTGGATTCCATTTCTCGTCGCAACTTCTTTTCAGGGGCGAACTGCCATTCACCGCCAGATTGAAAAGACTCGTCGCAATAGCCACCCATGAGTGTGATGGATCCCTTGGTACCAAGCGGATGAAACGAGTCGAGAACGAAACAGTTCCGTACCCACCAAATCGAACTCACCAATCCAAACACCAGCATGCATACTCCTACCCAACGACTCGGCGCAAGACGATGCAGACAATCCTTGGGGAACGTGCCACGATAGGCGTACCACAACCAAATTGTTGCCAAAGGTACCCAAAGCAGGAACACGCCACGGCAAAAGGTCATACCGGCAAACAGGACGCCAGCCAGGGCAGCCCATTGCCAATTTCCTTTTCGCGATCCATGCCAAGCGACCAAAAGAAACGCTTGCGTCAGTAGGAAGGCAAGTGGCTCCGTTAAGAAATCGGTTGCGTAGTTTCGAAAGTTGCGCTCCGAATAGACGATCGCAATCAAAGTCAGGCCCACATAGGTTGCAAGACGTGAGCCATGCTCTTTCCCCATGGCCTTGGCAAGCGAAACACCCCAAGCGACCGCAGTCGCGCAGCCAATGGAGAGGCAGCAAGCCAACGCAAGGCGAATGATTCCAAAAGAAATTGGGCCACGCGGAACGATTTTGTAGACGGTCGCAAGACACAACGGCAAGAGCGGCGGCCGATTGGTGTCTGGTACGATAGGCCCGCGACGATCCAGCTGAACGGAGTAGTCTAGTCCGGCGTTCGGGTCTTCGGCGTTCACGTAAACGCTGCGCCATTCGTCATTTGAAAAAAAGGTCGACCAGCCATACCCTTTGCTTAGTCCGTAACCGATGGCTTCATAGTCTGGCCCATCACCGACAGGTTTTGGCGGCAGCGCGAACCATTGGTCCAGCACAACTGCGGAAAGATGCAGGGGCAGAAAGCAGACAAGGGCAGTGAAAAACCAAGTGCGGGGCCGCCGTGCCACATTGAACATTGTTAGCGAGTTCTAAACCCGCGTCGGTAGCCGTTGGATATCGGGTTGGAGTTGGCCACAGAATTCTTGTTGGTCAACGCATCCAAATCTTCGCTATTAGCCATGCCCAGCACTTGCTGGATCGCTTGATCGACAAGCGTAGGATTAAGCGTTGGGGTACTCTTTTCCCCTTCGCCTGAACCGGTCGATGACGATGTTGTAGTCGTGGCTGGAGTGAAGTTCAGTTCGGAAGGTGCGGCTTGTATTCGGAACAGCGATGAATTCCCTTCCTTGCCTCGCATAACAACCTTTGAGTCGCTAACTAGCAAAGTCGCTTGGACGTTTTGATTGGAAGGGTTGGTTGCTCGAACGGTCAGTTGGTCGCCAGCATTGTTGAGCGATACTTTGACGTTGCTGAAAGTCCGCCAATCACCTTGTCCATTATTCCAAATGGAATCGGTGTTGGGAGCCACTGCAGCGGTGATACCGCGTCTCAAATTCTGTCCCATAAAATCCCGGATATCGATGAACCTTGCCTCGCGTGTTCCGATGTTGAACGCAGTTGACAACGAACTGGACGCATCGACCGCTGAGTTCACCACCACCGACTGCTCACCCCCGGAAATGAAAGGCAAGTCTTGCAATTTGAATCGATAGTCGCCTGGGCCAACGCCGGTAATCTTTGCACCTTCTGAGGAGAATACAATTGGCATTGAAAGGGTGCTTGCAGTGCTGCCCGCCGGTGGAATGACCTCCACGGTCAACGGCAAGCCTTGCAACCCCAACGGAATCTGAATCCCAACATCGCGAGGAGTAAAATTCCTGACATTAAGTGTTACCGTTGCTGTATCGGTTAAGCTGCTGCCATCGCCAATCGTATACGTAAAAGTAACGGTGCCAGTAAAGTCCGTGGTAGGTGCACTATAGAGAAGCGTTCGACCATTTGGTCCGATCTGAACACTTCCTTGGCCTGTCGCGGGTTGAGTTACCGCCGTGATGGTGAGTGTTTCACCCGCATCTACTGTAACGTCGTTGGCGAGTACATTCAGCGATTGGTTCGGTGCCGAAAGAGTGTCAAGCGAATCGTTGATGGCGTCCGGCGGATCGTTAACGGCTGTCACATTGAAAGTGACTGTTCCGTTTGCGATCCCACCGTTGCTGCTGCGAACGGTGTAGACCACCAGTTCTTGTCCAGCGAAGTTCGCTTTGGGCTTGAAGTTTAATCGCGTGCCATTGTTGGTGAAGCTGGCCGTTCCGTTGGGAGCCGTAACGCTTGAAATGGTGAGGGTATCACCAGTCTGAGCCGGGGTGTCATTCGCAAGCACATCGAAGTCGGCGGCCGCTGCATCTTCGATGACCGTGAACGACTCGCCAACCACAGTCGGCGGTGGCACGGCTGGAGAAACGGTGACGGTAACGGTGGCCGTCGAAGTCCCACCGTTGCCATCGCTAATCGTGTACGTAAAGGTTTCATTGCCTGTGAAGCCGGTTCGGGGGGTGTAGACGACACCGCTGCCCGCGGTTCCAACTCGGACGTTGCCACCTTGCGATGGTGTGCCCACTTGGGTGACGGTTAGTGTCTCGCCTGTGTCCGGACCTAGAGTGTCATTGGTCAATACGGGAATGAAGACATCGCGGTCGGTGGTCTTGACCGTGCTCAGCACATCGTTGACAGCGACTGGATTGTCGTTCACTGCGGTTAGTCCGACCGTGACAGTAGCAGTTGCCGAAGCCCCGGTTTGATCTCGTACTGTGTACGTAAAGGTTTCGGAACCATTGATGTTGGCAGCTGGAGTGTAGATGACGCGCTTGTTGTCGGAAGCGATGGACACGGTTCCGCCACGCGATGGCGAGGAGACCGACTGCACGGTCAAAACGGCACCTGAGCCAGCAACAATCGTATCGTTATCAAGCACGGGTAGCGAATTGTTGGAACTATCTTCGTTGAAGTTGAATGCGTCATTCACGGCCACAAAATTCTGACCGATTGGCAACGTAACGGTACCAAAAGTCACACGACTGGATGGCACTACGACATCTTCTTTGAAAATCGTAATTCCACGGCTTGGATTCTCGGCTGGATTGGTGCTGATCAAGGCTTGGCCCGATGCTTTGACTCGCATTCGCACGGTCGCCAGCGTTTGCGGATCACGACCAGGACCAAGGTTGAAGCTCGAGAACGCACCTAGCTCATCGATCAAGCCAGGTGTCGTCGTCACAGGTGTGCTTCGACCGTTGCCAAACAACGAGGCGTAGGTAACTGGAGCAGTACCGACCAATTCGAGTCTGTCCGCGTCATACTCGATGTCCATGTAAGCCGAGAAAACGCCGTCCCCGTCAGCGCCTGGACCCGTTCGTAAATCGTTGAGCACAATCCTCACAACGAATTCGGTACCGACACTGGCCGAAGTGATGGCGTTGGTGTTGGTGGAATCAAATAACTGCAGATTGATTCTAACTTTGGCGGTGTCCGAGACGGTGATCGCCATGGTTTGCGTTTGCGAGTTGCCAGCGATATCGGTCAAACGCAAGTTTGCCGTTTGCGGTCCGACCTGCGCGGAGATCGGGCTCCAAGTCAAAAGGCCGGTGGTCGCGTTAACCGATAGACCGGCTGGCGCATTTTCCAATGAGTAACGCAATCCCTGGCCTTCTTCGGCGGCAGCGAGATCGAAGTTCAACGTGCTACCTACGTTGGCCGCGGTCGGCAAACCGGATGCCCCAATGGCAACTGGGGCGGTCGCATCGTAAGTTACCGAAAGGGCTGGAGAAGCAGTGCTGGTTGTGCCGTTTTGAGTCTGCGTTGCCACGATGCTGCGTGTGCCGTTGCCAAGTTGCGACACGAGTGTCGTTGTAATCGTCGTCGTGGCGCCGGTGGCAACCGCCGTTCCGACAATTTGATCGCCAACCCTTAGGTTGACAGTGGCCCCTGCTGTTGTTCCCGCCACCACGAATTGCATGGTGGCCGCATTGGTCACGTTGTCCGAGTCGCTCGTTCCGGTATCGCTGGCTGTAGCCAGGTCGACACTTGTAGGAGCAGAACTTGCCGCCGTCACATTGAATCGCAGAACTTGGGTGTCAAATTTGTCGCCGGTGGTAACCGAGGCTTGATCCACAGCTCGCACGCCAGCTGTCAGTTCAAACGCACCGGTGAAGTTGGTCGGCGCGGTGACGCTCAATACGCCGGTCGTTGCGTTAACATTGAATTGATAGTCCACGGAGCCTCGACGCGTGGCTTCGTACACAACCGCTTGAGCCTCCGCATCCTGCGAAGACAATTGGATATTGACGGTTTGTCCCGGAGCAATCGGTGGCACGACAATGTCGTTGAGGAACGGTGCTCCGTTGGCAGTGTCCGCCGCTGCTGTAGCCGTAAACGTTCGCGAAAAAACATTTCCGGTCGAATCCGTCACCGTAACGGTGATCGTCGAAGTACCCGTGGCTGCAAGCGCCCTCAACCGTATCAAACCGTTTTCCGTATCGTTAAAAATTTCCGCTGACTTGATCGAGATTTCCGTGTCAGGGCGATCGCTGGTTACCTTGGTGCGAGAAATCCCTTCCCGATTAGCATCCCCTTCGATCAGTTGACCAAAAATGGAATGGTTGAAGTCGAGATGGCGTTGTGGTCCTTCTGTGATGAAAAACTGTGAGTCGTTGGTGTCGTCACTCGACTTGGCATACGACAAGATACCTGTACGGTTGTGTTGCAAATCGACATCGAACTGATCATCGAAGTTGCCCAGCGTCGAGCCACCGCTGCCTGTTCCCGTTGGGTCGCCGGCTTGGAGAACAAAGTTATCGATCACGCGATGAAAAATAATCTTGTTCGATGCGGTTTGATTGTAAAAACCGCTATCGGTGAGCGATTCGATTCGTCCCACTGGGCGAGGCGCCTCGTCCGCAAACAATCGATAAACCATTTCGCCATAGCCATTGACCGTCAGCTTCCAAGATTTGTTGTTCGTGATCATCTCTGCGGTGATGGCGGACGGGTTGCTGCTGCTGACCGTAATGGTAAGTGGACCACCGTTTGGATCGTACGCATCGACAGGCACGTGGAGGGGGGAACCGTTGAGCACGGTCTGATTCGGGATGACGGTGAAGGTCGGATTGCTGCCGGTTGGAATCGCAACTCCCGAAAGCGTGGACAACTGTTGAAGAGTTTGTACCCCGGTCACTCGTTGTCCATTGCTAAATTCCCAAGTCGGATAGGTCGTTATGTTCTCGCTGATGCCGGTCGCATTTCGAGTTCGATCCGGGTTGGAGATTTCGATAAACGGCAGAAACTGGGCCCCATCCTGGAAAAGTGCCTTTTGCTCTGTACAGAATGGGCACCAATCCGCGCCGAAGAAACGGACGCCAGCTTGCTGCAATGCTTTGGCAAACTCAACCAAATTCGGAGCGTCTTCTCCCTCGCCGATCAAGCCTGCCGTGCTCATCGGAGTGGAATGGAACTGGGCCGGCGTATTGGTCGTTGGTATAGACGAAGCGGCGGCCATCGACGCAGCATCGTAGAAATCCGCCGCCATCAATTGGCGGGACTCGAGCGGTTCGAAGTGAATCGGGCGATCTTTGCGATTGTCCGCACCCGGAAGTACACCTTGTAAAAGTGCGCGGAGCATGCGTCTTGCGGTAAACTTCAAAGATTCTCGGCGTTGCATTTTCGTCATTTCGAAACCTTAAATACCCCCACTTGGGGAGGCTGTCACAAAGGAGCCGTTAGCACCAAAAGAAAAACTTATGCAGGCTGTACGGTTTTTCAGTTTGGAGGTTTGTTGTGGAAACTCAATCATATTTGCGCAATACGACCCGGACACCAATTCAACTCAACCTATTCCTTGTTCTCGGAAGCGTTGAGGGGGGAATTTGAGGGTTAGGTCGGATTATTGGGCAACTTTAGGCACGAAGCTTGTCTTGGATGCGATCCACCACCCATTTGTTCCAAAACCTAACTGCGCAAATAACCCAATTGAACTAGCCAGGAATTTGGCGGTTACCCATAATACGCCTTCCTAAATGTCCAAGAACGCAGTTTTTGTTGAAGGTAAGTTCGCACAAAATGGCCAAGAGCAAGAAGAAAAAGGAAACCACGTTCCTCGTTTGCCAAGAGACGGGTGATATCAATTACGTACTTTTGCGCAGGCCTGGCGGGGAGAAACTGCAGCTCAAGAAATACAACCGACGGCTCCGCCGGGTGACGTTGCATATCGAAAAGCGTAAGTAGACTGGCTAAAATTGTCGCCTTTCGCTCCGCGAAAGTGCGGCTCACAAACTCGCCCCGCACACGCACTTTCGCGTAGCGAAAGACGACATTAAAAAAATCACAGCCTCAGGGCGAGTTCCAGTGCATCTACCGAAGCACAACCACTCGCCCTGCTGTCGTTAAGCGAATCATCATCTTCACGGAGGGCTCCCCATGGCCAAGAAATGGCTGTTTAAAGGTCACGATTCCGCTGCCATCCTTGAGCTAGCTAAAAAATCTTCCATCGAACCGGTCGTCGCTCAACTTTTGCTCAATCGAGGTATCACTGAGCATCTTTCTATAGGCACTTTCCTCGAGGCCCGCTTCGCCGACCTGCGTGAGCCTGAACTTCTTCCGGGCGTGCAAGCTGCCTCCGAACGCATCTTCTCCGCGATTCAAACCAAGACTCCAATCACCGTCTATGGCGACTACGATGCGGACGGCATGACGGGCACCTCCATTCTTTTCAGTTGCCTGCGCTTGCTCGGCGCGGAAGTTCAGTACTACGTCCCGAATCGACTCGAAGACAGCTATGGCCTAAGTTGCGATTCGATTCAAAAACTGGCCCAACGTGGACGCAAAATGATCATCAGCGTCGACTGCGGAATCGGCTCCATCAAGGAAGCTGAGCTTTGCCGTGAACTAGCTATCGACCTGATCATTACCGATCACCATCGCATGTCCGATCAGCTTCCGGACGCAGTCGCCATCGTTCACCCTGCGCTCCCCGGCTACGACTACCCATTCCATGGCTTATGCGGTGCAGGCGTCGCGTTCAAGTTGGCGTGGGCACTTTGCCAACATGCTAGCCAAGCCAAAAAAGTCTCGACCGCACTTCGCGAATTCTTGTTTCAAGCAACGACTCTGGCCGCTTTAGGAACGGTTGCCGACGTGGTCCCCCTCCTCGATGAAAATCGCATCATCGTTCGCCACGCATTGAAGCTCATGCAACAGTACGGCCCTCTTGGACTCAAGGCACTCATCAAGCAGACCAAGCTCGATCAAAAGAGCACCCTTACCGCCGAAGACATTGCCTTTACGCTCGCGCCCCGGTTGAATGCGGCCGGACGACTTGGTCAAGCGCAGCTCGGGATCGAGTTGCTAACCACGCAAGATCCACAACGCGCCGCTGTGTTGGCTGAGTATATCGACCGACTCAACGGAGACCGCGAGTCGCTCGAACGCAGTATCGTCATCGCCGCCACCAAACAAGCCAAGGAGCAATACGACATCGAAAACGATTCGGCCTTCGTCCTCGCAGGCTCGGGTTGGCATCTTGGCGTCATCGGGGTGGTCGCTAGTCGTTTGTCCGAAAAATTCCACCGCCCCGTCGTTATTATCGGGATGGACTCAACAGGCCAAAAAGCCGCGACTGGCTCTGCTCGCTCGCAAGGGATCATCGATCTGCATGCGACCTTGGAAAAATGTCGTGAGCACTTGGTGACCTGCGGCGGACATGCTGCGGCGGCCGGATTGCGAATCGACGAGCGCAACATTGCCCCCTTTCGCCACGCTTTTTGCGAGGAGGTTTCGACTCACCTCAATGGACAGAAACCGATCGCCACGCTAAACATTGATGCGGAAGCGACGTTCAAACAAATGAACCTCAACACGGTTTCGACTATCGAAAAACTCGCACCGTTCGGAGCCTCCAATCCGCGACCGATCTTGGTGGCCAGCAATGTCGAGCTAGCGGATGCGGCCAAAGCCATGGGGAGCGGCGATCGACACATGAGTGTCAAATTGGTTCAATATGGCTCGTCCATGCGCGGAGTCGCCTTCGGGCAAGCGGAATGGATCGAACCTTTGAACAACCACCGCGGTCAGATAGACATCGCATTCCGACCCAATATCAACGAATTCAATGGGATGCGGCGGGTCGAGTTACAATTGTTGGATTGGCGAGTCGCCAAGATCCCAGCCCACCCGCCGCATGCACCGCAGTCGTCTGAAATAGAAAAAGCTAACAGTGTCCGATAAAAAAGCCGATGACCTAGCGGCATCTTCGCCACGAGCCTCCAGCTCGTCGCAACGCATTGATTCTCAGTTGGCCGAGACCATCGGGTCGGTCGACAACGCACCAACGCTTTGCATGAAGCACGATCAATACACGATCGATGGCTACTCGCGAGCTGCGGTTCAAACTTACTGGCGCATTGCGGAACTGAAGCTCGGATTTGATCTCGGGGCCCAGCCCTGGGATTTCATGGCTATCCCTCGCTTTATGGTATCGCATGCCCATATCGACCATATCGCTGCTCTCCCTGCCTATGTTGCTCGCCGCCGCATGATGAAAATGGAGCCGCCAACGATTTACATGCCCGAGTCCGCCGTATCCACTGTCGATGCACTCCTAAAATGCGTTTCACGCTTGGATCGCGGCAAGCTTCCGTGCGATTTGGTTCCGCTGACCGCCAACCAAGAGATCGAGCTATCGCGAGAGTTGGTCGTTACCACCAGCGCGACGCGGCATTCCATTCCGTCGCTTGGGTTTATTGTGTGGGACCGACGCAAAAAACTGCGACCGGAATTCGCGCACTTAACCGGCGACCAGATCCGCGACATCAAACTCTCCGGCACCGACGTGACGCACGAAGTCCGCATCCCCTTGATCGCCTACACCGGGGACACGGCTCCCGAGGGGCTCGATGATTGCCCCGACATGTACCGAGCCAAGATTCTCATTACCGAAATGACCTTCGTCTCGCCGGAACACCGTAAAGAAAAGATTCACAAGCACGGTCACACGCACTTAGACGACATCGTGGCCCGCCGAAACGATTTTCAAAACGAAGTTGTAATCTGCGGTCACTTCAGCACCCGCTACAACGACGCTCAAATCCGACGCTGGGTCAACAAGGCCCTACCAGACTACCTCGACGGTCGATTGAAGCTGTGGCTGTGAAGAAAACTTCTCTGAATTCCTGACACTGTTCCCGAGTTTTACTCGAGTGTACGTTCATTCAGCGTTGGTTTTCCAAGCAGATTTGCTACTGGCCTTTGGAATTGGATTGCAACTTCTACCTGCAAGTGATAACCTAAATTCCTCGACAGTTTTGGAAGCGGTTTTAGCCCACTTCAGAATGGCTTCCTTGACCGTGAAATTCGACTGCTTTAATTAACAAACCCTGCGCGAAGATTCACTCGTGAGTCAATTCAATATGGCAACTGTCACGCATCATCGCTTTACCGTTGACGAATACGAACGGATGATTGACAAGGGGATTCTCACGGAAAACGAACGCGTGGAATTGATCCGTGGGGAGGTGGTTGAAAAAATGGTTGTGGGCCCTCTACATAGTGCAACTGTAAATCGAATAAATCGCTTGCTGACTACGCGACTGCTCGCCTTGGCAATTGTAAGTGTTCAAAATCCGATTGTCCTTAACGATAGCGAACCCGAACCGGACCTAGCGTTGTTGGCTCCGAGTGAGGATTTTTATGCTACCTCGAAGCCTACGTCGAGTGATGCGCGCCTCGTGATCGAAGTCGCAGACACGTCGCTCGCGTACGATAGAGACATCAAACTGCCTTTGTACGCCCAAGCTGGGATTCAAGAGTTTTGGATCGTAAACTTGGTGGAGTTAATGGTCGAAGTCTATCGTCAACCTTTGCCTTCAGGAAGCTATGCGTTGCGAACGGATTTCGTCCGTGGGGATATGTTGAGTGCCTTAGCGTTTTCTGAAGTAACACTTGCGATCGATTCGATGTTGGGCTGAGTTCGTAGCGACGGGCCGTGCGCGACATACGGAAATGCGGAACCCATGGGGACACGAACCCATGGGGACACAGCACTTTTGATTTAAACGAAGTCGTACGGCAGAGAAACAACCATGCAACGGTCCGAATGTTCACGCTACGCAGCATAATGCAACAAAGTGCTGTGTCCCCCGAGCTGACACCCCGAGCTCGCGTAATTTCGTTATTTCGTCAACTTGTGGAAATCCGCAAAATGAGCTATGTTACTATGGTTTAGCGGAAACCGATAAACTTACATAACATAGCTATTTATGGATCCAAGAACGAACCCGTACGCACCAGGGGCCGGTACCCCGCCGCCTGAATTAGCTGGCCGAGACAATCTAATTGAGTCGGCTGCAGTGGCGTTGGATCGGTTTCGTAAAGGGTTGTCGGCACGTAGTTTGGTCATGTACGGATTGCGGGGGGTTGGCAAAACCGTTCTTCTGAACCAGATGCGATTGGACGCCGAAGCGACTGGAACGGTTACCGTCCCGATCGAAGCACCGGAGGGTAGATCCCTGCCTGCAATTCTGCTCCCCAGCCTCCGAAGTAGTTTGATTCGTATTAGCCGATCAGAAGCGACAAAGGCGGGTTTCAAGAGAATTTTTGGGATACTCGCCTCCTTCGCGAAAGCATTTCGCATGAAGTACGAGGATATCGAGTTTTCCATCGACATCGAGCCCGAAGAAGGAATCGCCGATAGTGGTGATCTAGAGCATGACTTGACCGAGTTACTTCGGATCCTTGGAGAAACGGCTCAGGCCCGTGGAGTCGTCGTTTCCTTGTTTATTGATGAACTTCAGTATGTCGAAGAAGAACAATTGGCTGCACTCATTACGGCGTTGCACTCCGCGAACCAACACAAGCTTCCGATTACGCTGTTTGCCGCTGGGCTGCCGCAGTTGCTCGGACTGTTAGGAAAAGCCAAGTCCTATGCCGAGCGGCTGTTTGATTTTCAGTTGATGGGAGCCCTGACCCCCGAGTATGCTCGCGAAGCAATTGTCGAGCCCGCACGACGGTTGAATGTAGAGTACCAACCCGAAGCCATTGACCAGATTGTGCAAGCGACTGAGTGCTACCCCTACTTCCTGCAAGCGTGGGGTCAGCACTGTTGGCAAGTGGCCCAACAATCACCGATCACGCTGGCAGATGCCCAACAAGCCACCGAGATTGCCATTGCGCAGCTCGATAGCAGTTTTTTTCGTGTGCGTTTCGATCGATTGACTCCTTCCGAAAAGAGGTACATGCGGGCGATGGCCGAACTGGGACCTGGGCCGCACCGCTCTGGCGATGTTGCGGAAATACTTCACCGACCCGTAAACAGCATTGCTCCCACCCGTAGTTCATTGATTCGCAAAGGAATGGCCTACAGTCCAGCTCATGGAGACATCGCATTTACCGTTCCACTTTTTGACGGATTCATGCAGCGCATCATGCGATTGGAAACGTAGGATGAACTCAGCAAGAGAGTCGCAAAGTACCTCCTTGGTCCGTCTCGCATGGTTTCTGAAATGCCCCTACAATACCATTAAATCACACCATTTCACGGATCCAGTCGTAGTTATGCTGACCGAACAGATCGTCAATATCGCCGCCTACAAGTTCTTTCGATGGGACGATCTGGAACCACGTCGCGATGAACTGAAAAGTCTCTGCAAACAGTTGGCTCTGCGAGGAACCATCTTGATCAGCGGCGAGGGTATCAATCTGTTCTTGGCCGGTGCACGCGAATCGATCGATTTTTTTCTGACTCGCCTTCGAAGCATGCCCGAGTTGGTCGACATCCCTGTCAAGGAAAGCCTCACCGACTACCAGCCCTTCAATCGGATGCTGGTCCGAATCAAACGCGAAATCATCCCAGTCGGTGCCGAAGGCGTTCAACCCATTCCTGACGCCTCGCCCAAAATATCTCCCGAAATACTGAAGCAATGGCTCGATGAAAAGCGACCGATCGCCTTGCTGGATACTCGCAACGACTACGAAGTCGAACTGGGGACGTTCGAAAACGCCATCGATCTCAACATCAAAAATTTCCGCGAGTTTCCAAAAGCCACCGAATCGATTCCCGATGAAGTCAAAAAGCAACCGGTCGTGATGTTTTGTACCGGCGGTATTCGTTGCGAAAAAATAGGACCTTACATGAAGGGACTCGGCTTCGAGGAAATCTACCAGCTCGATGGCGGCATTTTAAAATACTTTGAAAAATGTCAGCAGGCGCATTACACCGGCGACTGTTTCGTCTTCGATCAACGCGTCGCGGTCGACCCATCGCTTGAGCCATCAGACACGAGTGAATGCTTCGCGTGCAAACGTCCCCTCACTCCCGCCGATTTGGAATCGGAGTTTTACTTGATTGGCGAGTCCTGCCCACGCTGCTTCCAGTCCATCGAAGACAAGCGAAAGGGTGCGTTTACAAAACGTCAAGCGTCGATTCTGGCGATTGCGGCAGAACAAAGGGGATCAACGCCCTACGACAACCAACGTTGGATTTCCATTCCGCAGCGCTGTGAAGGAATGTCGTTGCTGGATGCCCTTTACGAGTTCTATCCGGGGTATAGCCACCCCCAATGGCAAACGGCCATCGACACTGGCGAGATCTTATTGCCAGCCGCGTCGAGGCGTCAATTTGACACGCGTCCCGTCAAGGCGAACCAAATCGTTCAAGGTGGGCAGCGATTCCTGCAGACCATCAAAGGCTACACCGAGCCAAAAATCAATCCCGACATCGGCTTGCTTCACGAAGATCAAGCGATCGTGGTGATCAACAAGTCCGCTCCGTTACCCGTCCATCCATCCGGTCGTTTCAATCGCAACACGCTCGAGGGAATTCTGGAGGTGGCATACCATCCCGAAAAACTCAGACCGGCTCATCGACTCGATGCCAACACCACCGGGCTGGTTGTCCTGGCACGAAAACATACGTACTCACAGTTTCTTCAATCCCAATTCTCCGACGGAACCGTAAAGAAGACATACCTAGCCACCGTCGTTGGTCATCCCGAATGGGACGCAATCGATTGCGACCTTGCGATAAGCAAAGAGCCACTGCATGGCGGAAGTCGCCTTATCGATGACGCTGGGCAGCCTGCAAAGACCCGATTTCGAGTGTTAGAGCGAAGGCCCGATGGCAACTCCTTGGTCGAGGCGGTGCCAGTGACGGGGCGAACCCATCAAATACGATTGCACTTGGCGACGCTGGGCTTTCCGATTCAAAACGATCCACTTTACCTGCTTGGGGGGGCTGCACGCGAGCAGCCGGATGTAGAACTTCAATCCGATGCGATGGGTTTGCATGCATGGCGGTTGGAGTTCATCCATCCCATCACGCGCCAGCCAGTGAGCTTCGAAGCACCACCCACTTAGTAGGGCAAAACGTGTGGCACGCCCAAAGCGAAGCGTGGGCGTGGTCAAGCGAGGTATGCTGGCTCTTGCAACAAGGGATCGTGCAAGTTCCAAGGGTTCCTAGCATCGCCCACGCTCTTCGCAAGCTCAGGGACGTGCCACACGATGTATGCTAACCATCTGTGGCATGTCAGCCTTGGAGAAGCGGACCCAAGTAGCTATGGCTGCGGCGTTGGTTCGTCTTCTTTTTGAACTTTTTCCGACCTTTCCATGGCCTCTCTGGCTAACCTCTCTTGTTCCTGTGCAACCATCGCCGCTTCTCTCGCCATCATTTCCATGCGAATCGCTTCTTCCCTCGCACCGGATGAGCGACGGTACACATAGAATCCAAAGAATCCTGCTCCTGCTATCAACATCAGGAAAACCAACATGAATAGCAGCAGAGCAGCGGTATACGTTTCGTTCTCTCGTTGATTCATGATGACGCACCCTTTTAACTCTTAAGGGACCAATTGATGCTTGCCTTTGGCAAACGTCTTATGGCAGTCGTTGCAATGAATGAGCATGGCTTCGTATGCCTTTCTAGTTTCGGCAAAGTTCTTTTGTTTGGCCGCTTTGAAAGCCGTCTCGCCAGAAAGCTTAGATGCAAGACTGTACTCATCCCACTTGGCTTGCTCTGATTCCTGCTTTCGCAAAACCAAAAAGTTGCTACCTTCGGCCAAAATGAGTACATCGGAACGAATGGCTTTCCATCCGTTATTGTCCTTCGGCTCGCTCGCAATCGCCTCTTTCAGGCGTCGATAGGGGGCTTGAAACATGCCTTCCATCAAGTCGTGCATATTCGTGTCCACCGGTACTATCTCAGCCGGCAGACTATTCGACGGAATGGCGACTGCCCGCGGCTGAAGATAATTTCCAATACCGATGGATCCAATGACGATCAAGAGAACACCAAACCGAAGGGAATAATTCACTTTTTGCTCCGAACCCAAGCGAGAATCGACCTGCAACCATTTGGCAAAGTGCCACTTGGAAAACCGATTGTTGAATGAACTGACTTAAATTGCAAGCAACAAACCAAGCCTAATTTTTGCAAATGGCCCCCGCTCCGAGGCTATTTTACTGGAATGCGTTAAAATTTGGAGTGCTGGGATTCATCCCAGCTTTAAGATTCCGCGGCTGCTTTGAAATTCATAGTTAACTCATGTGCGGTAGATTCACCCTTAAGACACCGGTAGCCGATTGGCTCGCCGACCTCTTCCCGAATTGGCACCTCGATCCAGTATCCGCATTGGAATCGCTCCCTCCCTCGCTAACACAACCGCGTTTCAACATCGCACCGAGTCAGCAGATTCTCGTCGTGCGAACCGGGGATGATGGCGAGCCAACCATAGACAGCATGCGATGGGGATTGGTGCCGAATTGGGCTGATTCACTTTCGATCGGCTACAACATGATCAACGCCCGATCAGAATCCATTGCGGACAAACCGAGTTTCCGTCCATCGCTGATCAACCAGCGTTGTCTGGTCATGGCGGACGGATACTACGAGTGGAAAAAACTATCCCCGAAAATCAAAGAGCCCAATTGGATTCATACGGCAGGCGAGCGAGTCTTTGCAATGGCTGGACTCTGGGCAGAGAACCGCAAGATCAAGGACCCTCAGTCAAAAAATCATTCGATACTGTCTGCAACCATCATCACGACCGAATCGAATGAGGATGTGGTGAGCGTTCACGATCGCATGCCAGCCTTGATGCTCAACGAGGCTCAAATCGCCGCTTGGCTCGACCCGAGCCTCAACAAGCCCGACAACATCGATCGCTTGCTTGAGCAGTTGCAGCCTTGTTCGAGGGGCGTTCTGGAATTGCGTCGGGTCTCGACTCGTGTCAATAGCCCTGCGAACGAGGACTCGCAAGTTCTCGATCCGGTGGAGTAGCTGAGCGAGGCCCTCGCTCAGGAGTGTGTAGCTGAGCGAGGCCCTCGCTCAGGAATGTGTAGCTGAGTGTGTAACTCAGCGTGGCCTTGGTTTTAGTCGCCATTGGGAACGAGCGAAGGGCCTCGCTCGTCTACAGATCTTGCACTCAGCAAGAGTGTTCTGACGCGGCGCACTTTCGCGGAGCGAAAGGCGACAATAGACTAACGCGAGAGCTTGGGGCGTGAGGACGCAGCCGCTGGTTCGCCTGGCTTGATGACGGGTTTCGAAATGAGAATCTTTTTTTCGTCCGTGCCTTGCGTCTCTGAGCCAGCCGTTTCGAGGGCTTTGGCGTCGAGTTTGGTCGGCCAATTGATGAGCTCGAAGGAGTCCGCAAGTTGAGCGTCCTCGGCCGCAAACGCCTCGAGGTTCGCTTCGTTGAGAGTAAACGCGAGGACGACCCGACGTCCATCGTCGTTCGAGATATGGTAGTGAATCCACTGGATATTGACCCCTTGCGTTCCTCCTCGCGACACCACGCGGAGCAACCGAAATCGGTTGCTCGAAAGTCGCTCGGACGCTTCCACTACTTCAACCGAGGCGTTGCCAATGGCATTCTTGACATCGGCTTGAAAGCCCTCGAGGCTCAGTTGACGCCCCGGTTCATAGTCAATCATATTGGTAACGTTGCACTGGGCGATGACTCGATTGTTGATCACATAACGTAAGGTCGCCTCCTCACCGCTATCCCGATATGTTGACCACTTTCGATTCGCAACGAATCGATAGTACCCCAAATCGGACTGGAACTGCAAAAGGCTTGCGGACTCAATGCTTCCCAATCGGCTGGCCACGGTTTGTAGTGACTCACCCGTCGAAATGGCGTCAATGCTTGAACGAAGTATTCGCAACTGTGCGGCGATGCGAAAACCAGGTTCGGCCTCGCTAATTTCGCGAGTCTCCGTGATATTGACCGCAAACCACGAGATGTAACCACCTTTGCGATCGAGTTTTGCTTTTCCTTCGATCTTGAGCGTAGTAGGCACTTGGCGGACGGAAGCCGAAAGCGTTCCCGTCAGTTCCATTTGGGCTTTTTCTTCGTCTGCCGCGACTAAGCACATCACCAACTTGCCATCCTGAATCGCGTCCATGTTGAGCAAGCGGCACGCCACATCGGCATCGACGGTCCATTTGTCTGCGACATTAACCTCTTTGTCCGTTAACAGTTGGTCCAGGAACATGGTATTGACTGGGCCTTCGATCAAATCCCGTTCGGCCGCAAAGAGTGGGTTATCGGGGCATGCCGCCATGATTCCTTGGTCAGTGCCGATCCGAAGGATGTCGCGGCACTGCTCGCGCAGGCTCGTCTTAGTAACGTGCCGGTCGATCTGTATTTCGGAAGTGGATTCGTGAAAGTGCTGATAGGATTTGCAAAGAGTCAATTGCCCGGACGTTTCAAATTGTTCATCGAAGTCGACCATGGAACTGGCCTTGATAGGGGCCGTTTTCGCAGCGATGACTTTGCCAGCCTTGCTCGTCGCGTCGTTAGTTTGGCTCCGGAGCCGAATCTCACCGTTGATATCGAGAACGGACCGAACACGAAACAAGCCAGTCGCCAATGCGTTCGACTTGTCTTTGGGCTTGGCCCAGCTGGACTTGGCGGACGACCAAGCCAATGAGGAAGCCAGGGCAACGCTTGCGACCATCCATTCGCGACGCAACAGTCTATCGGATCTAACTTCAGTGAGCTTTGAGTCCATGCTCGAATCCCATATTCCTTTAGGGTGACTGGTCGATGTTCAGTGTAGCACGGCACTCCGTGCCGTTAACCTCGAAACGGTGCCGTGATTCTCAACACGCAGTCGTGCGTCGAGCCACATCCTGCGTCGTGATTCTCGACACGGAGTGTCGAACCACACTGGTCCATCGGATCGTCAACATCCAGATGCTTAGCAGAACCGAACTAATCGGAATATTTTACCTAGACTACCAAAGCGACTGACCGAAGAATGCTAGCAATCCCTTCCAACTTGGCTTGCGGCATTGCGATGCGAAATAGCGCGTTAGAATTGTCGCTATCGAACCACTTCCACGAGTAGACCAGCCACCTTCGGGGGGTGAGTCTCCTTGGCTCATGATTGCGTAACCCATAATTTGGAGTTCATTTTTGAGACAGACCCAAAAGTACGGTTGCTTTATTGGGATACTTGCTGAACCTTTGTAATTATGTCCACAGTATCAAATCACCAGTTTCTACTTCGCGAAGAAAAAAGCGACTTCGTTTCACAAAAGGACGCCCTTTGGGAAGCCTGCGCCTATTCGCGACGCTGCCCATCTAAGGAGACCTACAACGAGGACGCGGTCGCTATCATTCGCGTCGACGATGAATCCGCAGTCTTCGCGATTGCGGATGGTTGCGGCGGGTATCGCGGTGGTGAGCAAGCGTCGGAGCTAGCACTGCAAGTATTGACTGACTCGATTGAACGCAATGAAAGTGGTCCGGATCGATTGCGGGTGGCCATTGTGGACGGCATAGAGCAAGCGAATATCGCGGTACAAGAGCTCAAGATTGGTGCTGCCTGTACGATTGCGGTCGTGGAATACCACCGAGGTACCATTCGACCTTATCACGTCGGCGATTCGATGATTTTGGTAACGGGTATCCGAGGCCGCGTCCGCTATCAATCGGTTAGCCATTCTCCGGTAGGTTTTGCCGTGGAGTCCGGAATGCTGGCGGCAGATGACGCCATGCATCACGAGGATCGGCACCTTGTTTCCAATGTCGTTGGTAGCGCGAGTATGCGAATTGAAATCGGACCGGCTGTAACCTTGTTGCAGCGCGATACGGTCGTCATAGCCAGTGACGGGTTATTCGACAATTTGAGTATCGACGAGGTCGTGGGAGGCATGCGAAAAGGCAAGTTGCGACAATCGCTTGCCTCGGTTACCGATTTGGCATATCAACGGATGTTAGGAATTGTAGGCCAACCTTGCAAGCCGGATGACTTGAGCGTTATTGGCGTGCGCGCTCTGACGCTAAAACGTGCGTCGAGCCTGTGATTTCCTAACGGCTTTGGAGTAATCCTAACGCACGAATCATGGCGACTGTTTCACATTTCGAATTTGTCGCAAAAACGTATCCATATCTGGAGTTCGCTGGTCGGGGTTGGACTTGATGGCGGCCATGATGGCGCTAGCAAGTGATTTATCCAAATCGGGACGCAACTCAAGGATCTCTTGGGGAGGCGAGGTATCGTGATGCAATGCGGCTTTGCCCGTCGTGTCTGAGATTTGCCATGGCAGTTCCAACGTGACCAAGTGATAGCAGGTGACTCCGAAAGAAAAGATATCGACGCGTTGATCGGTCGCGCGACGGCGAACAATCTCGGTTGCCATGTAGAGTGGCGTACCCGTTCGATTGCCAGGCACCATAAACGGTTTGGTCGCCGGCAGCGTAAGCCCAAAATCGATAAGCTTCACCGTTTCTAGATCTTGGGTGCACATGAAGTTTCTAGGGCAGATATCTCGGTGAATGAACTCGCGACGGTGGACATATTGGAGCGCTTCACCCATCTGCGTGATCATGCTCAGTCTGCGACCTTTGAGTTTCTCTTCTTCCCGCTGTTGGATAAGCACCTGCAGACCCGGACCGTCCACGAACTCCATCACCAGATAAGGCTGACCTTTTGTCGAAAGGCCGTATTCTAGGGTCTTGGCGATATTCGGATGGATCATCCCCATCGCGATTTCACCTTCCGATGGTTTATTTAGTCCTTTGAATCGGTTTTCGAAAAACTCAACCTTGTCGATATCGCAAAGTTTTACGCCAACGATTTGATTGTCGTTGAATCGATCTTTGGCGACAAAGAAATTGCTCATCGTGCCCGAAACAGCCGAACGGATGCGTTCAAATCGAAGTTCAATGTCAGCCCGCTTATGATCGACGCTCTTCCCGAATAATTTGTCGAATAGACCCATCTGTTATGCCGTACGTGGAAATCACCGTCCAAAAAACCGAACACCCGACTAGTATACACAGCGATCCGAAAACACGAGAACATCTTTCAGCTTCCGAGTGCGATTGCCGAATCGCTCCAATTCCACGATACTGCTGGCTTGGTGGATATGTCCCACCAATTTATTACTCGGGAGGGTGAGGCTCCTGCCGAACCATGGCAGCGCCAGCTCGGCAGGAGCCTCGCTCTCCCGTATCCCGATTTCCAAGTCTGAGACTGCTCTAAAAGGAAATGCAAAGCATGGAGCAACCGCAATTCACGATTTGGACCAACGCCAATCTCCCCGTCAAAGAAGCTGAGCAGCTAGCCGCGTCCGTCCTGCCGCATCGCCTGCTTTATGCCACTGAAATGAGTTCGCTCAACCTCACAGCCTGCCCGCCGGATTTGCAGCTGGCACAAGCCGACATCGCCTTCGGGCAGCCCGACGTCGATCAAATCCTTCGATCTCCAAAACTGAAATGGATTCATTTGACAACAGCCGGTTACACACCTTACGATCGCGATGATCTTCGAGAGGCATTGCGAACGCGAAACGCATGGCTGACCACAAGTTCTGGCGTGTACGATGAACCCTGCGCACAACATGTGTTGGCCATGATGATGGCCTTTGCGCGTCGGCTGCCTGAATCGCTTGAGACACAACGAACAGAGTGTTCCTGGCCGGCTGTTGAACGTCGCCAGCGATCCTTTCTGCTCAATGGCCAGACGGCCCTCATCTTTGGGTACGGTGAAATTGCGGCGAGGTTGTGCGAGTTGCTTGCCCCCTTTCGAATGAAGCTCTTTGGTGTGCGGCGTCGCGCACGAGGCAACGAACCGATCGAACTCATCCAGGCGTCGCAGCTCGCGGAGTACTTGCCACAGGCGGATCACGTCATCAACGTATTGCCTGCCAACTCGTCCACCATCGGGTACTTCGATGCAAGCAAATTCCGACTGATGAAGAGAGACGCCTATTTTTACAACATCGGGCGGGGCGCGACAGTGGATCAAGACTCGTTGGAAGAAGCCCTTCGGTCAGGGGTGTTAGCCGGAGCCTATTTGGACGTCATGACGCCCGAACCATTGCCGCCCAGTCACGCGTTGTGGCGCACACCAAATTGCTATATTACACCCCACTCAGCCGGCGGATACGACCGTGAAATGACTGGGTTAGTCGAGCATTTTATCGACAACCTGCGACGTTTTGGTTCCGGTCAACCTTTGCTAAATCGCATCGCGTAAGCCGCTTGCCCTTCGTATTTGGGAATGGAAATGTGGAGCATTGTCATTATATACGTGAGCTTCATTCTTGCTTTCCTTGGGTTTATTGCCTACGAGTGGGGCTCGAGAAGTTCAAATCATGCGTGACATACCGATTTGGGAGAAAATTGTGGAAATTCGGCGTGTGTGTGAGACGACAGCGCGTGGGCCGTCGCGCTTCGCCTCAAGGCCGAGGGGCAGTGAATGGGCGTGAGCGCCCCAGTAGAATGGATTGTTGCTCAAGGTTACAATGTTGGTCTTGAAGAGGCACTGGGCAAGCAATTCGTATTGCTTTTCGTATCAAGAGATGCGAAAGAGTTGAAAAGCGAGTTTTTCACATGTCTTTTCATTAATGCCCCAGTAGCTCAGTTGGATAGAGCGCGGCTTTCCTAAAGCTGAGGTCACAGATTCGAATTCTGTCTGGGGTACTCTCTGAGTACCAACGATTTCATTGGGAAAATCATTCTTTTGTACTCTGTTCTCGCCGCTTCTTTCGTCGGTCGAAATCTAGTAATTACCACTTTGGTTTGAATTTGGTTCGGCGTTTCGCCACCATTCGCGTACTGATTTTGGGAATTCACTGGAGGAAATGCAGAAAGGCAAATTGGAATGGCAGTACCATCTTTACGCGAGCACAAGGCGACAGGTAGAGCGGTCGTTAGGCTAAACGGTACGGATCACTATCTTCAAGATTGGAAGAAGTGCAAGAGGGAGAATCAACGCGACTACAAGAAGCTAATAATCGAGTACTTGAATACGGGCCATACGGCCAAGACACGTCCAAAGGTGAGTGAATCGGATATTACGGTTGCAGAGTTCTGTATCTTGCATAGGGATTATGTGAATGTGGAATTCGCGAGCAAGCCAAGCGAGCTGTCGGATATCAAGCTTATGATGAGGCGGTTTCGTAAGATGTTTGCGTCTCGACTGCTTTCCAGCATTAACGAAATCGATATTCAAAGATTTCATCATGCCATGGTGAAGGAAGGGCTGACTAGGGGATACATCAAGGAGATTATGCGGCGGTTCCTGCGAATGTGGCGGAAGGCTAAGCGCTATGTGTCCGACAAGAACTATTTCGAGGTAAAGGAGTACCACGAGGATTCGGTTAAGAATTCGGACGCGGGCAAGGATAGCAAGGTGGTTCAGCCTGTAGACGCGGCAGTATTGGACCAGACCTTGCCATTCCTTCCGCCAGTTGTTGCGGATATGGTCCGAGTGCATCGAATGATCGGTTGCAGAGGAAGCGAGTTATGCGATTTGACGCGAGGGATGATCGATACCGAACCGGATGCGAACGGTAACTGGGTTGCAACCCTCATCAAGCACAAGACATCGAGACATGGCCATGTGCGGAAGTTGCATTTCAACCATTCAGCCCAAGCGATCCTAGCGAAATACATGGATCGTGGAGCGGACGAATATCTTTTCGTCCCAGCGGAATCGGAGGCAGTCCGTCGAAAAGCCGCAAGTGAAGCAAGGGTTACGCCATTGAGTTGTGGCGATAAGCCAGGAAGCAAGAAGACTCGGAGGCGGAAACTACCTCCCGGCAATAAGTACGATCGGTGTTCTTACGCGAGAGCGATTGCAAGAGCATGCGAGAAGAACGACATCCCGCATTGGTCGCCCCATCAAATTAGGCATTTGGTTGGCAATACGATCGTGGATCACCCAAACGGAAGTTTGGCGATGACAACTGCCATCCTTGGACATGCAGGGTCAAAGATATCTGAGCGGTACGCGAGCGTTGCGTTAGCAAAGCAAAAGGATCGTATGGCGTCGGAAGCAGCGAGGCTACTCGATGAGTAACACCGCCATCCTAGTTGATCTATGGGCCAAGTCCGGCCAATCGATCGACCAACAGCGTTTGCGAATATTCAAACTGATGACGAGCAACGAACAGCGTGAGATCCTCGAACAGATCGAACGCGAATTAACAATGAAGACCAACGAAAACAAAGGGATTTTGACATGTATAAAGTGAGTGAAATCGACGGTCGAGAATTAAACCAATTCCAATCTGCGGTTCTCGACTACATCGACTACAAGA
>JANMLD010000213.1:0-35961 GCA_031372345.1 Pirellula sp. | reverse complement strand
GCAAAAGATCCTTCGTTAGTTGTCTACTATCTAGTTCCTTACGGCCTTTCCTCAGCAGTCTTTAGTCCATATCACTATACCCTCGAGGACTCGACACAAAAGAATTTTCTGATGTTGACTTCCTCGGATGTTACGGACAATTATTTTGATATGTACGTGTCGCCAATATTGACGCCGATCGTAATAGCGCTCCCAATCTTGTTGAAAGGTAGGGGCGCCGTTGCGATTTTTTTAATCGCGACTTTCGGTCTACTTGCCGTGGTTTTTGACGCGAAATCCATGGGCTTTATTTTTGTAATGGCTTCCGTGGCATTAGCTTTGAACTATTTCAAGATAAAGCTGTCTCCAGCTACCTTGAAAATCCTGTTTGTTTTGAGTCCGGTTGCAGCCATTCCGCTATTAATTATGTTAGCTCAAGCAAATTTGTTAGGTTCGAGTGGTGATAAGTTAATTCGAGATATAAATCGGACTGAGCACTTCAATCCATTTCTGCTTATCGGCAGACCCGCTCCGACCATTGCAATGGTAGCGATTTGGGATAGGCCGCTTCTGGGGCATGGTTTCAACAAGCAAGATGAACAGTATCCGTCTCGATTAAAATATCTTGGTTACCTGCCCTTCGAATACAACTCAAGATACAGGGGGATTCCAGCTCACTCCAATCTATTAAATGCCATGGTCGAGGGCGGTATAGCCGCAGGTCTTGTCTGGATTTTCCTGCTCGTGATTTCATTTAGATCTTTTTCAGTCGCATTTCTTCAGGACTACGAAGCGATTACGGGATATCTGTTTATGGGCTTTTTCTATTTGCTTTGGAATATTCTCTTCTCAGGGACGCTACGATTGGACATCGGCCATTTTATCGCCATCATCATTGGCTATAACCACCGTTTTAGTTTGCAACAGGCGACTGTCTTGCAATCAAGGTGGCAGCGAAAGTTTGGTATGCCGGTGAGTTCGGTTTGACGGAATGCCCGAAGCAGTGGCGTACTATGCAGGCTTACCAATCTGGCTGTCTACCTAACGCAATAACACGATTGTTTGTATTCTAGATGTCGAGTTCTTTTTTACCTCATCGCTTTCTTTTGGGACACTTGAAGAACTTCATTGCGAAATTAATTTGCAGTAGACCGGTGGCGATTTCCATAACGGCCATCACGCGAAATCGAATCCGCTACCGTGGCGGGATTGTTGTGGACACCAGCGACAATCACATTTCCGGGTATCTGAAGTGTATGCTCTTTTGGTGGATGTACGAAAAAGCCGAAGCCCAGTCGATTCTCAAGTACGTTGGTAACCAATATGACATCGTGGAATTGGGAAGTAGCATTGGAGTAGTTAGTTGCGTCGCTGGAAAGATGAAAGGCAATCGACGGATACTCTGTGTCGAGGTAAATCAGGACTTGATCCCTATCATTGTACGCAACCTGAATCTCAACGGCATCAGCAACTACAAGATTAGAAATACTGCCATTGGTGTGGGCGATGATTCGCTTTGGTTTACGCCAGGAATGCATAGCACGCATGGTCAGGTAGGATCGCGAATCTCCGATGCTTCCATAAAAATTGAGACCGTGCCACTCACCCGCCTGTTGGAGCAAGAGGCGATTGGTGACTTTGTTCTAATATGCGATATTGAGGGATCGGAATTTGATATTTTCCTGAACGATCCAGGAAGCCTAAAGAATTGCAAGCTAATTATTTTAGAGGCTCATACCGTCAGCAGGAACGGCAAAGTCTACAGCCCGATGGATATTAAGCAGTTGATATTGGACGAGGGATTCGTCTGTGTTGAAGAACGGAATGTGAATTTCGTGTTCGCGAGACCATCTTGATTGCGAGTGCATTCGACCATCGCGCATGCCTTTTCCTGGCAAGAGTTCCTGGAAAGTGAGAATCCTATACCTGTATTCCAAGATCATGCCGTACCAAATTCCGGTCATCCGGGAATTGGTGTCTAGATACAACGCGGAAGTGCATGTCGTCTATTGGGATAAAAAAGGGAACGCACCCTACGTCCCGCCGCAGGTGGATAACACCTTCATTTACCGTCGTTCCGAATTCGATGACGCACAGTTAAAGGCGCTCGTCGCAAAAGTCGCTCCACAAATAATCTATGTTTGTGGATGGCAAGACGCGGGCTACCTAAAGGCGATCAAAGAACAACGGCGAAATGGCGTTCCGGTTATCACCGGCTTTGACGAAATTTGGCGTGGAACGTTGCGTCAGAGAGTTGGCGCGTGGGCGTTTCCCTATTACTTAAAGCATAACTATACCCATGCGTGGGTGTCAGGCCCGCGACAATACGAGTTTGCGAAAAAGTTGGGGTTCAAGGATGAAAAGATCCTCTATCATTTGTATTCCGGGGATACCGAATTGTTTGGCAAAGCCGCCGCTAGCTTTCTAAAGGAGAAGGCGGTCAATTACCCGAAGACTTTTCTGTTTGTTGGTAGAATGGTTCCTGCCAAAGCGATTGATACCTTAGCAAAAGGTTTCGAAATTTACAGGAATAAGTACCGGGGTGATTGGAACTTGATCGGCATTGGAAACGGTCCATTGAAACAACTTCTTGTGGACCAACCAGGTATCGAAACCTATGATTTTCTCGATCAAAGCCGGATTCTTGACTTGCTCAAGCGAGTCGGTGCTTTTGTGATGCCAAGTCGTTTCGATGTGTCGCCGCTCGTCGTTCATGAATTCGCTTCCGCTGGCTTGCCGCTCATCCTTTCGGAAAGCATTGGAAATAGGCTGTTGTTCCTCATCGAGCAGTTCAATGGGTATCGTTTCAAAACCGACGACGCCGAAGACTTAGCGAAAACAATGCACAAGCTTTCCGGCAGGTCGACGACCGAATTGATTGAAATGGGCCAAAATAGTTCTCAGCTCAGTGCCGCCCATAATGCAAAGTTTGTTGCTGCGAGTCTTATGTCCGTTGTGGACCGCAGCTCTTGACGGATCTGCCCAAACCCACTGTGCTGATTGCAATCGGACACTACTTGCCGGGGATGAAGGTAGGCGGTCCCCTCACTTCGGTTAAGAACATTGTCGACAATCTGCATCCCTACTTCGACTTCAAAATTCTAACCACCAATGCAGACTTCGGAGATAGCACTCCGTATCCCGGCATCGTTCCCAATACATGGCTCCCATTTGAAAATTGCGAGATACTTTATGTGGATTTTGCCAAACACAGAATTCCTCAGGTTTGGAAGGCGATCCGAGGCACCGCGGCAGACGTATTGTACCTGAATCCGCTTCTGGATCCTGTTTTCTCAGGTTCGATTGTGTTGCTCAAGCGGCTTGGGTTCCTAAACAAGACTCATGTTGTTGTTTGCCCGCGTGGGGAGCTCTTCGACGAGGCCCTTGCGTTCAAAAGCACCAAAAAAAAGTGCTTTCTACTGGCAGCAAAAATGCTGGGGCTCTATCGAAATGTCCGTTTGCACGCAACCAACCGAAAAGAGTTTCAATGCATCGTCGAAAGACTGTCCGTTCGGCCAGAACAAGTACGCTTGGCCCACATCATTTCGCGGCATGACACAACAGCCAACACCAACGGGCACACCAACTACTCGTCAGACGCTGGCTCGATCAAAATCGTCTTTATGGCGAGAATCTCGAAAGACAAAAATCTCGAATTTGTCTTCGACGTTTTCGATCGAGTTGCAAAAGATGTCTCAGTGGATTTCGACATCTTTGGCCCTGTGGAAGATGAATACATTTGGAAGTCCTGCCAGGAACGCATGAAAAGATTACCGCCCAACATTCGAGTTCAATACCAGGGTATTGTGGAAAAGAAATTCGCTAGGCAGAAGTTAGCGGAATACGACTTGTTCTTTATGCCCACGTTTGCGGAAAACTATGGCCATGCAATTGCCGAATCGCTCAGCATGGGTACTCCCGTCTTGATCAGCGACAATACACCCTGGCGCAAATTGGAAGAACAAGGCTTGGGTTGGGACATCAGCTTGTCCGCCGTGGACGAGTTTGTAACGGCAATCGAAGCCGTAGCCGCCACTCCCAAGTCTGAACGGGCGAACAAGCGAGTGCAGATCCAAGATAAAATGATAAGCATCTTGAATGACCCCAAGATTGTGGATGAGAACGTTTCTTTGTTTCGGTTTTAAGGAACTATGGTAGATATCACCGTTATCATTCCGACCAAGAACGAGGAACGGAACTTGGCCTTTTGTCTGGAGCCCTTGAAGGGCTGGGCCCGCAAAATCGTCGTTGTAGATTCCAATAGCACCGACAACACGCATAGCATTGCAGGGCGTTACAATGCGGATGTGATTCTCTTTGATTATCACGGCGGTTGGCCCAAAAAAAGACAGTTTGTTCTAGACACGTATGCCTTCGAAACCGGCTGGATCTTGCTCCTCGATGCAGATGAGATTCTGACAGCAGAGTCAAAAGCCGAGATCGCAGCGGCGATACAAAAGTCCGATTGCGATGGCTACTATCTTTGGTTTGGACTCGAGTTCTTAGGGCGAGTTTTAAAGCGATCTGATCCAGGCTTGCGAAAACTATGCCTATTTCGAACCGGCAAAGGCAACTTTGAAAAGAGATATGGCAACCAGGACAACTCCATGGGGGACATGGAAGTCCACGAACACGTTATTGTCGACGGCATCGTTGGTGAATTGACGTCAACAGTTTTGCACCGCAATTTCAACAATTTGAGCCGCTTCATTATCAAACACGATGAGTATTCCAATTACGAATGCAAAGTTCACACCAGTGGCGAACAAACCCCGTTGAAGGCCAAGTTTTGGGGCAAGAAGGAAGAGCGGCGAAGATATTTAAAGAAGCGACTGATCCGAAACCCACTCGCGCCAATGGCCTATTTCTGCTATCTATATTTTTTCCGAGGTGGCTTCCTAGAGGGGCGTCCCGGGTTTTATTATGTCCTCTACCAGTGTATCTATCTTTATTTCGTGAATAGCAAAATCTACGAAGCGGAGCACGTGATTGCTCCCGAGTCCGTGGTCTCCTAAGGTGAGCTGCGAATGCGAGAATTGACGATGCAACCGACAATCCTTAGGCGAGCGGCAGCATTGTTTATACCGGGAGGGAGAGGCTCCTGCCGAACCAACGCCAAGCTCGGCAGGAGCCTCGCACTCCCATTGGATCCCTTGGCAGGTAGTTTTCTTTCTGCCGCTCGCCTTACAACTGATAAAAATAGCCAATGACAACCCTATCCGCAACGAATCCAAAACGGAACACGCCCTCCGGGACAAGACCCTACCAAATCTGTTCCAAGACAATCATGGACACATCGGATCCGAATATTGCATTCGATTCCGAGGGTATTTCGGACTACTACCACAATTATCAGCAGAACATTGTCCCTAACTGGCATACCGATGAACGCGGGTACCAGGAACTGATGAAAACTGCCGAAAAGATTCGCGCCCAAACAAAAGGCAAAGACTTTGACTGCATCATCGGTTTGAGTGGTGGACTGGACAGCTCCTACGCGGCCTATATTGCGAAAGAGGTCATGGGATTGCGTCCATTGATTTTCCACGTGGACGCAGGTTGGAACACGCAACAAGCCGTGAGCAATATTGAAAGATTGGTGAATGGATTGGGACTCGATCTGTACACCGAAGTGATCAATTGGGAAGAGATGAAAGATTTGCAAAGGGCCTTCCTCAAAGCTCAGATATCGGACCAGGACTTGCCGCAGGACGCTGCGTTCTTTTCGGGACTCTACAAGTTTGCGCGAAAATTCAAGATCAAGCACATTCTCACGGGCGCGAACTACTCGACGGAGTGTTGCCGGGAGCCAGACGAATGGGGTGCCTATCCCGGCATCGATGTAACGTTGTTCTCCGATATTCACAGGAAATTCGGTTCACGACCGTTAACGACGTTCCCTTTAGTAGACATCTTTCGCTATAAAATTTATTACCGCTATGTTCACGGTATGACTGTGGTCAAGCCTTTGAATTTGGTTCCGTATCTAAAGACGCAGGCCGAAAAATTACTCAAAGAACGATTTGGCTGGGAAGCGTTCAAGCATAAGCATCACGAATCACGCTTCACTCGTTTTTACGAAGACTATTGGATGCCGCTGAAGTTTGGTTTTGAAAAGCGGCGAGCTCATTTTTCAAGCCTAATTCTTACAGGGCAAATGACTCGAGAGGACGCCCTCATACGTATCGCAAGGCCTGAAATGGATGAGCAATTCCTACTGCAGGAATTTGAATACGTTGCGAACAAGCTCGACTTTACCGTTGGTGAACTTAGGGAGATTTTTGAGGGGGAGAACAAAACGTTCCGTGACTACAAGAACAAGAAGTACCTAATTGGCTTAGGAGCCCGGGCGATGACCGTCCTTGGATTGGAAAAGAGGCTCTTTCGATGATCGCGATAGTGGACTATGGGCTTGGAAACGTTAAGGCGTTTGCGAACATCTACAAGAAGTTAAACGTACCTTTGGTGATTGCTAAATCGAAAGCGGATCTGACTGGCATCACCAAGGTAATTCTTCCAGGCGTGGGTGCGTTTGACCATGCGATGCAGCAGTTTAATGCGTCAGGCATGCGGGAACAGGTCGAGGAATTGGTGTTGGGAGCGAAATGTCCGCTGATAGGCATCTGCGTAGGAATGCAGATGTTAGCTGCAGGCAGTGACGAAGGTCATGACGTAGGACTTGGCTGGATCAGTGGGCGCGTCAAAAAGCTCGACGCAACCTTGATTCCCTACAAAACGCGATTGCCCCACATGGGTTGGAACGACGTCGTTAGGAAGAAGGAAAACCCACTGTTAAAGGGCTTTAACGAGAACAGTTTGTTCTACTTTTTGCATTCGTACTATTTCGATTGCGTGGATGCGAATGACATCGTGGCGACCACGAGCTACGGAATGGAGTTTGCGGCGATTGTGAATCGCGACAACATTTTTGGTATCCAATGCCATCCTGAGAAGAGCCATGAATTCGGCATTGCTATTCTAAAGAATTTTTCGGAACTGTAATTATGTTGCGTCCAAGAATCATCCCTTGTTTGCTGGTCCACAACAAGGGATTGGTGAAAACCGTGAACTTCAAGAATCCAAAATACGTTGGAGACCCAATCAATGCGGTTAGGATTTTCAATGAAAAATTTGTGGATGAATTGATGGTGTTGGACATCGATGCAACCGTGCAAAATCGAGAGCCGGACTATCAGATGATCGAGTTCTTGGCGGCAGAGTGCCGAATGCCGTTAAGCTATGGTGGCGGGGTGAAGACGGTTGTACAAGCTCAACGGATTTTCTCGCTGGGAGTCGAAAAGATTGCGATGAGCTCGTCCGTAGTCGACAATCCAAATCTGATCACCGAGATGGCGGAGCAAGTTGGCACGCAAAGTGTTGTTGCTGTCGTGGATGTCAAAAAAAAGCTTTTGGGTGGATACGAGGTCTATACGCACAACGGTCGGGTGAATAGCAAGAAAGATCCTGTCAACTTTGTCTGCGAATTGGAACGACTGGGTGCAGGTGAGATCGTCATCAACTCCATCGACAACGATGGTGTGATGAAAGGATACGACCTCAGTCTCGTGGATAAAGTTCGGAGTGCGACAAGCCTGCCCATTACGGTTCTAGGGGGCGCAGGATCGCTAAATGATGTCGGCGCTTTAATCAAGAAGCACGGTCTAATCGGTGCGGCCGTCGGCAGTTTATTTGTTTTTAAGGGAGTCTATAAAGCGGTGCTTATCAACTACCCGTCACCGACAGAGAAGGATGCTCTGATCAAAGCGAATATGTGTCATTAGCCTTGTGTTAGTTGACGCTCGGATCTCATCAGTATAGAGGATCAAGTAAGTGATTAGAAGTTTCTTAGAGAATGCCACGCGAGGATGGAAGTTCCGACGGCGATTACCTCGCGAATACGGTTCGGCACCCATTTGGATCACTCCAGCTGGTGGATTGAAATATCTTGTGCAGAACATGCGGGATATCGATCCGATGCTGCTCAGTTTTTGCGATAAGTATGTCAAACCTGGGGCGGTAGTCTGGGATATCGGGGCGAATGTTGGGCTGTTTTCGATTGCTTCGGCGGCACTGGCTGGAGCGACCGGTAAGGTGTTCTCCTGTGAACCGGACGTTTGGCTCGTTCAATTGCTTCGTAAGTCGGCCGGGCTTCAATCGGAAAACTCGGCTCCCATCGATATCTTGCCGATTGGAGTCGCGGGCAGCCTTGGTCTGAAACGCTTCGCACTAGCCAAACGTTCCCGAGCCAGCAACTTTCTGCAGGGTTACGGCTCAACCATGGCCGGGGGAGTTCGCGAGTGGACGACAATTTTCTGTGTTACCATGAACTGGATGTCAGATAATTTACCACTTCCCGATGTACTTAAGATCGATGTGGAAGGTGCCGAAGCAGAGTTGTTCGGTGCAGCAGAAGAGCTGTTCCTAAAGAAACGTCCCGTCGTGTTGGTTGAAGTAAACGCAGGCTCCTTGGATTTTGTTTCGAAGATCCTTCTTCAGCATAAATACCGCTTGCTGGACGCGGATCGACATAACGAGGATGTTTCTGTTAACGCGGACACGGTAAACGTCCTTGCACTTCCGTCAGTTTAAGGAAACCCGGGCGATACGGCGAGACTGTGGCGTTCAACTTGCCACAATCAATACTGGGAGGGGTATTTAATCGCTCGCAACTACGCAACTTGTGTTACAGTCAAAAGGTATTTCTTCGAGGGGAACGTTTTGGCGATGACCCAAGGAAAGGATACAACGAAGTAAGTGTTAAGCCGTTACGTGAAGACGTTATTCTACCGATCTGCTGGGCCTCTCATGTGGCTCAATGGAATGTTGTATCGGAATTTCCGCGCCCCAAAGAGCGGTGTCGTTAGGGTCCATTTGGGGCCTGGACAAGATAAATACCTAGATGGATTCGTAAACGTCGATGCGAACATATTCACTGGAAAAGCAGATGTATGGGCAGACTTGCGAAATCCGCTACCCTTTCTTAATGAGTCGGTCGATTGCTTTTATTCGCACCACACCATTGAACACCTGCCCAATATTCAATTTCATATTCAAGAAGTATATCGCTGTCTCAAGCCTGGCGGAGTTTACAGAGTGGGTGGGCCGAACGGAGATTCAGCGATTGACAAGTTTGTGGAACGCGACATGCAGTGGTTTTCGGATTACCCCGATAAAAGAGCAAGTATTGGAGGGAAATTTGAAAACTTCATTTTCTGCCGAGGCGAACATCTTACGATTCTCACTTTTTCATTTCTTGAGGAACTTCTCCGCTCAAACGGTTTCACTGAGATTGGCCTTTGTAAGCCCGTTAAACAAACTAGCTATCCTGAGTTATTTGGCCCTTGCTTACTCAAGGAGTATGAGTTGGATAACGATAAGCCACATACATTAATTGTTGAGGCATTGAAGCCGCGGTTTTCGCTGGATTAAGTAAACCGTTTTCGAATAAATTAGTCATGCACATTTTAATCGTAACGAACCACTTTTGGCCTGAAAATTTCCGTATCAACGATCTTGCGTTGGGAATGGTGGAACGTGGCCATGAGGTAACGGTGCTAACGGGCATTCCCAATTATCCCGAGGGCAAGTTCTATCCGGGATATGGTCTGTTTCGCAAACGTGCGGAAGTGTATCGCGGAATAAAAGTTCATCGTATTCCGCTCATTCCAAGGGGGAGCGGATCGACTTGGCGTCTGCTTTTGAATTACGTTTCGTCAGCCATTGCGTTTTGTCTCTTGGCACCATTTCTTTGCCGCAAGAAGTTCGATGTTGTATTCGTTTTCGAAACGTCCCCGGCAACGATTGGGCTGCCTGCCGTTCTCCTTAAGTGGATCTATCGGAAACCACTTATCTTTTGGGTACTGGATATCTGGCCAGACAGCATCTCAGCAACCAACGCGTTGAAGAACCGGTACGTACTTTGGCTAGTTCGGAAAATCGTCCGACAAATCTACCGAAATTGCGATGAGTTATTGATATCTTCGAAGGGGTTCGAACGACGCATCCAATCGGTCGGGGGCTTTCAAGGCGACATTAGGTATTTCCCGAATTGGGTAGAACGGGAAATGGGAGGCAGTAAAACGCCCTCAAGCAACGGCATCGAGTTTCCAAAGGGATTCCGAATCTTGTTCACTGGCAACGTTGGAATGGCCCAAGATTTCCCAACAATCCTTGACGCGGCCGAACGACTCAAGGGTATCGCTGACCTGCACTGGATCATTGTTGGGAATGGTCGTAATCTGGAATGGGTGAAGTCCGAGATTGCTCGACGCGACCTTTCCTCTCAATTCCACCTCATGGGTCGCCATCCGGTTGAAATGATGCCCCAGTTTTTTTCCGAAGCAGATGTCTTGCTGCTTTCGCTTCGCAAGGAGCCCATTTTTGAACTGACAGCCCCTGGAAAACTACAGTCCTACATGTCGAGCGGCGTTCCCATTTTGGCGGCCTTAGACGGTGAAGGGGCAAATATTGTGAATGATGCACAATGCGGTATCGCCTGCGGTGCGGGTGATGGGGAGTCACTCACGAAAGCGGTGCTTTCGTTTTACAAAATGCCTAAACCCGAAAGAATCGAAATGGGAATTCGGGGCCAACGCTACTGCGAAAAGCACTTCTCAAGAGATTTGCTTTTTGATCAACTAGAATTGCTTTTCAACCAACGCGTAAAGGGAGCAGCGAAATAGACACCTCAGCCGACGGCTCGATTCAGAAGAACGAACGATTTTATGGTGAATCGGATTACATGGCTCTTGCGCAGGCTGCGACCAAGAACGATCGGTTGAGATTTCATGAAAATATTCACCAGAGTTACGACGATCCCTGCCAACGGCTTTTCATCGCCATGCACCCCAGGTCCTATGTGATACCGCATCGTCACACAACGCCTGCGAAGTACGAAACCTTTGTCGTTTTGAGGGGATGTTTGGGATTGGTTTTTTTTGATCAGCACGGAGGCGTTCGCAATTCGGTTAAACTCGGACTGAACTGTGAATCGCAGGTCTGCGATATCCCTCCAGGGATTTGGCATACCGCAATCTCGTTCGAGGAAGGCAGTGTGTTTCTTGAGTTCAAACCAGGGCCCTATTGCACCTACGCCCCGAACGATATTGCTCCATGGGCTCCAGCCTATGGCTCAGAATCCATTGATGATTATTTGGATTCACTGTATCGCGTTTTTGAGCCGACCACCATTCGATAGGAATCCGCTAAAACCGTTGTGAAAAACACACGAGTCGAGACCATCGACGTCATTTTCGTCATCGCACTATTGTGCGTATCGCCGATGGTTTGGCTGCAATGCCTGAGCTTGTGGATTAGGCCGCACCTGCAGTTCTTTCCCTTTGCATGGCTGGCTTTTGGCTATATCGTTGTCGTACGCAATGAAGTAGTCACGTCGACGTTGGGTGTGCGCCGTCTTGCAAGCTTATTCGCTGCCGCCCTTAGTTTATTGCTTTCTGTTCAGGCGGCGCTCATCTCCTCTCCATGGCTTGCTTATGTCGCCGCGGTCATCTTGGTTACCGCGTGGATGCTTCTGCGACTGGGCCAAACGAAATGGTTGACTGTTCTGGCCATTTCCAGCATTCTATGGATCACCGTCCCGCTCCCCGTGGGGTACGACGGAAAACTCATCGAGATGCTGCAGTCAAAATCAAGCTTAGCTGCCAGTTTGGTTCTTGATTGTCTGGGCGTCTTGCATGTCCGAGACGGCAATGTGCTCGACCTAACGGGTAAGCAATTGTTCGTGGCTGAGGCCTGCAGCGGTATCGATAGCCTCTACGCGCTCATGGCGATTTGCTTGAGCGTAGTCATTTGGTTTCGACAACCTTGGGTCGTGGGAGTTCTCTCCCTATCTTTAGTGCCTGTTTGGGCGTCGTGCAGCAATCTTCTGAGGCTCGTGACGATTGCCGTTGGGATTGACTGGTTTAATACCGATCTCTCGAGCGGAACTCCGCACACCATTCTTGGCTTGACCGTTTTCGCGGCGGCATTTCTCGTGGATTTCTGCTTCATCCAGTTTGCCGGGACTTGTTATAAGGCATTCTTTGACAAAGCAAGTCCAAAGAGGCTTAACCAAGAGTCGTTTGTCAGTCATGGCAGGGCCACGGCGTCCAAGCAGTCCATGCGACTCTGGGAAACGGCTTCGACAATCTTTCTTGTGGTGTGCTTCTCGATCTTTGGTGCTTATTCTTTTTGGGCGATGCAATCGAGGAATTTTCACCAAACCCCTGAATTTGACCAACTGACACTGGACAGAATTGCGGAAGCGACCCGGCTTCCCGATAGGCTCGGAGCGTCGACACGCCAGTCTTTTAAGCAAGAAAAACGAGATCGACACAGTACGTTCGGAGAACACTCCAATATCTCGATTTACACAGCTAAGGATTGCACCTTTACCCTTTCGATCGACTTTCCATTTCGTGGGTTTCATCCACTCGAACGATGCTATGAGGCGCGTGGGTGGGTCGTCGAGTCGTCGCCGAAACAGATCAACATGGAATGCAATACGGGCCGCGATCAAAGGGATGACGGCAATTGCATCGTTCATGAAGTGGAATTGAAGAATGCGGAGGGAAAGAGTGCCTACTTACTATACTCGCTCTTTCAACTAGACGGAAAGCAGCGAACGAGCCTGTCCAGTAGCAATCGAGGTTTAGAACGATTGGAACAGTCGATTCTCGAGCCCGTGACGTTTCAACTACAATTGTTCAGCGAATCTGCCGAGACGCTTGACCAAAGCGATCACGAAGAACGGAAGAAGAACTTTGCGGATGCGGTGACACTTCTTCGGAACAGTTTTCTTTTCCTAGCCGACTAAATGGGTTTATCCCAACCCGCAGCGTGAGCGAGGGACTATTCGCAGGTCCCTCACTCACGTATCGGGTTATGATTGGTATTTTTCACACTGCCGCTCGACTAAAGAAAACGTTTAAGCATGAGTTCAAGCGATAGCGAAAGTACTGTCCATGGGGTTGAAATTCCCATGTTTTTTCGAGCGGGGGTCCCTGCAATTGTTTTGTCCATCGTTGCGATTCTGTTTATCGGCGTCTCTGCCTATAGCTTCCTTCACGTGCAACCCAATATCTTGCAGCGTTATCGCGATATCTGCGAAAGCAATTTTCGAACGTTGGAACAGGAAAAGGAGCCAGCAACTCCACAGGGATTGATGTTGGAGACACCCGAGGTTACCGATAGCAAGGATGGTGCTGTCAAAAGAAGGCAGTTGCTGGAGCAAACCCACTTCTGTTTGCGCCGGTTAATCATGTCAGACAACAAGGATGACGCATTGCGATTCCAGTCCGCCAAAGTGTCGGATCAGCTTGCCGACTTGTATCTAGAACAAGCCCGTTCGGCTTTGCAGGAGGGACCGAATCAAGAAGGAGTTCAGGAGAGTGTTGCCCGCTCGCAAATCGAACGAAAGAAAGCGACTGAGGCCATGCGAGTTGCATTAAGACTAAATGGCTCCTACGCAGACCAAGCCAATCTGTGGCTGACGCAGCGACAGTTGGTCGAAAATTTTGATTTGATTCCGGCTGATCTTGTTGGTATTGCCGAGCGAGTCGCCAAGATAGTGGATTCTGACTCCTATTCCGCAAGCACATTTAAAAACGCCGTTGCACCACAACTTCTGGGGCAGATTCGCATTCTTCAAGCACTCTCCTTCAAAAACGAATTCTCTCTCGATGAACGAATGGAGTTTTTGAAAGCAGCGGACAAGTTGTTCGCAAACAGTGAGCAAACGCATCGATCGACGAATACGGCCATTGAAATGCATGGCTGGGCGACTGAGGCGAAGTTGGCTCTGGATCCGGTCGCTGGACAAGCGATTGCGAACAACATCCTTCCAGTGTTTTGGGCGATTCGTGAAACCGAGTCCTTGTCCGTTGAGTCTCTGGCAGCGGTATTCCAATGCCTTCTTGCAATCAACAGTATCAAGGAGTCTCAACTATTTCTGTCCGACAATCTGCGCCAGCTTTCTCCAATCGACCACGACCGCTTTCGTGCGTTGACGGCCGCTGGCGCGCTTCGCCATATCGCTTCGAGAGGCCTCTACGAGATGACTTCCTCGGTCGAGCGGCGGGTGGACAACGGTCCCAGCGAAGCGGTAGGGACGAGAGATACACAAGCTGCTAGCCGTTTGGACTCAGTGATTTCGATGGCAGTTCAGTTGAATCCAGATTCGCTGGAATTGTTGGCCATGCTCGAGCGGTTTGTAAAGCCCAGGGAGAATGATGTAATGATCATGCGATGGAAGGAAGAGTTGAATTTGAACGGGGCTGAGGAACACAGCCCCAGGCCTGTGCCAGCTACACCGGGACATGGGTCAATACCATTTTTGAGTGCCGTGGTGGGTTTGAGTTCGGGAAAGGTGGGCAAATCCACCGAGGATGATTTGGTAACAGCTGTGAAGACGAGTCCTGCATACGGGGTGGTTGCATGCCGACTTGTGATGCGGTTGACATCGACGGATACGTTGTCGAGTCCGGACGCGATTCGTTGGTTGAAAACGATTAATGACGCATCACCCGAGGTTCTGGTCGCTTGGTCTGATCGGGCGAGTTTGCATTTGAAGGAAAAGCAATTTCCAGAGGCGATTGGTTGCTATAAGTTCTTGCTGGAAAAATTGCCAGGCAATGAGCGAGTCAAGGAAGCGTTGGAGGTTGCGAAGAAGTTGAGGGTTGAAGGTTGAGAATCGCCTATCGTCAGGGATACTCATGTATCAGCACAGATCGAGCAGGCCGATTGATTTCGAACTTGTCCAACCCAAATTCATCCGTGGAAATCCCACAGGTTTACCCTGCGGTTTGTTTTATTTTTGGCTAATAATGCTTCCGGATCGGTATATCGCGAATAAGTCGTTGATCGGTGTGGGTCAGTCGAATGCAGGGTGGTTCGAGTTGGAGAAGCAGGCTAATCGGAAGGACATCTGAGTGGATAGTTGCCTTTTGACTGACGCTGCTAACAGCCACAGGTAACAGTTTTTGAGTGTTGCTCAGGCGATACAACGTCATTTGCCAGGGATCACGATCAATGACTAGCAGTTCACGTGTGCCCACTGATGCATAAAAACCCAACTTTTCAAGTGTTCGGTCACCGGGGCTTACAACTTCCACTGCGAAATCGGGGCCTCCAAACCAATGAGTTCCGCAATCTTGAGCAAACGTCTCGTTCAAAAAAACTAAAACGTCAGGAATCCCGTAGTTCGTCGTCCAATCCTCTTTTCGGTCGCTTACGTTGGCTCCCGCTAACGTACGACCAAGCCCCTTCCAGTAGATGACGGTCATGAGCGACCCGGAAAGTTCGGTTGCGAGTGACTGGTGTTCGTTGTTGGCAGTCGGCGACATTATGTAAATGCCTTCCCAAACTTCATCATAACGATCGATCCCGGCGGCCTGTCGCTGCGAGATTAATTCACTTGCAAACGCTTCGTCATTGATCAACACCGACACAATTTTACTCCTTCGTTTGTTTTGATTGTATCTGTTCGTTGTCGATGGACAAACGTATTTATGCAATTTTCACATCATCCGACACCGTTCATGGAAACGAATGATTGAATTGAGAGCTTTGGCAAGGTGTCGCTGTCACCATTTCATCATCACCATTTTCATTGCGTTTCGCAACGCATTCCGCTCCCAACTCGAAGCTCAAATCAGCCGCCGATAAAGAGTAGCCTCCAGCAGACTGAATTTGTGTATGATTGGAATGGAATTGTTTTTCGGGCCCCCATTGGTCTGGAATTTCAAGGGACAGCGACAAAGGGACCAAAACAATTGAGGACAATGTTCTACAATCTACAATGAGTCTGTCGCAAAATTCTCTAGGGATTTGAATCATGGTACGTATCAATTTTGCTGGCGATGAGCTCTGGAGGAGGATGAACCGAGCCGTGGAGAAAATACAAGAACGCCTTGAGAAGACCGCTGCCACTCTCGAGGCCGCTCAAATTCCTTACGCGATCATAGGTGGAAACGCAGTGCGTGCTTGGGTCGCTCAGGCAGACGAAGCAGCCGTGCGAACGACTCGCGATGTCGATATCTTGCTAAACCGAGTAGATCTACCTCGCGCGATCGAGGCAATGGAAAAGGTCGGATTCATCTATCGCGTTGGAAGAGGTATCCCCATGTTCATGGATGGACCCGATAGCAAAGCTCGTGACGCTGTGCATGTTCTCTTTGCAAACGAGCGCGTTCGGCCCACAGACATAGTGCCCGCGCCCGGGATTCACGAATCAGTACCCATCAACTCCATCCACACGCTTTCTTTGGACGCTCTCGTTCGCATGAAACTCAATGTCTTTCGGCGAAAAGATCAAATGCATCTGATCGACATGCTCGATGTGGAACTCATTGACGATTCGTGGCTAGAACGATTGCCAGCCGAACTTGCAATTCGATTAAAAGAGTTGATCGATAATCCAGAGGACGGTCTCGAAGGAATGATGGATGGGGAAGGGGATGCCTAGAGAAAAGGTAACGATCCCCCGAGTGAAACTCGACGGCATTCGTCCATGCCGTCGGCTTCAAGCGTGAAATTGTAATTGCAAATTGTTACCTACCTCCGGATAGGCCCTTTGATCGACTGGATCATCGACCTGCCGGACCGACGTGCCACAATGGCGCGCAATCGCGATCAGAATCGCGTATAATGAGAGCTATGTCTGAACTTCATACGCCAGAGTTTCTTGCTGCTCGCAATGCCGCCATGGCGCGATTCACGGGGTGGATTGGGCATGATGCTCTCGATCCAACCGGGCCGTCAGGACACGCTTACGGCATGGGGGTGAGTACTCGACTTACTTCTTACTACCGTTCGACTCATCGAAAGGGTGCAATGGATATTACACCTCAACAAGTAATCGATTGTCTAGTCGCCGCGGATGTTCAAAATTGGGTCCTTATGGGACTGCACGGATATGTTGGTTATCTCCCCATGCCGCGAGCGACCCAAGATGTCGACGTCATGGTCCCTTTTTCTCAAAGAGAAAAAGCGGCCAAGGCCATCGCTTCTCAATGGCCGACTTTACTACGGCATAATCTGCCACAAGTGGTTCGGTTCATGGACGGCGGCGATCTGGACCAGGATGGCAAACCCAAGCCTGTCGTCGACTTAATGATGCCATGGAGTCCATTTCAGATTACGATCTTAAAGGATCACGTTCGAGTCGATCCCCAGACAGGTCACCGACTTCCTACCATCGAAGCTGCCATTGTTTCGAAATACGCAGCCTATATCTCGCCACATCGAGACTGGAAAAAGAAGCAACAGGATGCCGTCGACATGCGGCAAGTCGTGGCGGCTAATTGGAAGGACATAGATCGTGAACGACTTTCGGCCCTTGCAGGCCAAGTTTGGGAGCAAGGAGCAGCGGAGATTCTTCAGTTCATGCAGTTTGCGATCGAAAACAAACCGTTTCCTGCGTGAAAAAGGGCTTTGTGTTTATTATTGTCGCCTTTCGCTCCGCGAAAGTGCGTCTCACTAACGCTCTTTTGCGGAGCAAAAGACGACAATTGCGGAGCAAAAGACGACAATTGCAGAGCAAAAGACGACAATCGCGGAGCAAAAGAGGACAATTGTGGACGAGCGAGGCCCTTCGCTCGTTGGCTTCTTGATATCGATTAAATACGAAATACGGCCAAGGTTTGGCCAAGCTACTCTGACCTGAGCGAGGGCCTCGCTCAGCTGCAAAAATCACATTACTTCGTTTGTTTCGCTGTAAGAAAGTCGGTCATTTCGACACCTTTTTGGTATCCGACGAACCTCGCTTCCTCCGATGCGTCGGGCGAGATCATCACGCCTGTCGGATAGGCATTCACTGAATAGCGTTCGACAAGATCCTTTCGTTCGTCGCCGTCTACTTTGACGCAGACGACTCCCGCCGCAGCTTCCACGACGTCCTTTGCCGTGAAGACGTATTGTGTCATGGTCTTGCACGGCCCACACCACGTTGTTTCAAATTTGATGAAACAGCGTAGTTTCTTTTCCGCCGCCTCTGCGATCGCTTCGTCGGCATCATGGCGGAACTCAAGCGGCCTTTCTGCTCTAGCCGCTTTCTTATCCGCAGCGTAAGGGTCGCGAGCCAGTTCGTCTTGCTCGCGCGTCTTCCCTGGATCAAACGCGATCAGTCGGCCTGCATTGCCGGTCGCGTCGTTTAGCTCGAGTTTGTAAGCGGACTCGCCTAGCCAAACATAGTCTCCCACCTTGCGCATGTCCGAACTCTTGAATGGTTGATTGTCAGTTCGCAACTCCCACCAGTCTCCTTCTCCAAAGACCGCGTCATTGATGGAGTCGTTTAAAACGAGCGAAACCTTCTTGTCGCCAATGATCATCTCGCCAGTCTTGAATCCTCGTCGAGAAATCCGAAGGATCTTAGGTTGCTCGGCTGCTGAAGCTACTGCCAGCCAAAGTGTCACGGGATAGTCCTCTGTAACCGGCTTGTCGACGAGGTACTTGACCTTCAAAGTTGCTGAGAAGTTGGACCAAATATTGCCGCGAGATTCGGACGGCATGGCAACGATGGCTTCCTCGTCATACTTGCCATTGGAATCCGAATCGATGTAGAGTTTCGAATACGCTTCGTCCGGTTTGGCCCGCGTTACGAGCATCTTGATGGGCATTTGTTTCTCGACCGGCGAACCTAAAACCACTTCGGTCTCAAGACCGTCAACGCCGAGCGAATCCGCTACCTCGACAGGCTTGAGCTCAAGTCCTTTGCCGGGCGGAGAATAGCGAGGAGCCAATGGCGAGTCTGTTGCTCCAGCCGATAACAAGATTGGAATGGAATCTGGAATGATTTCGCCTTCTCTAGAGGATTGCTCCGTTGGCTTGTCATCGATGGGAAATATCGTCCAGGGTTGTTGCGGGTTGTCGGTTGCGACTTTGGATCGGTCTGTCGCGTTTGGTTGGCAGCCGGTAGTAATAGTTAACAGGAGGACCGTTGCGAGGAAGGTGTTTTTGCATGATTTGTGCTCGGTGTGACTTGTATGAAAGCTCTGTCGAACTCGGTTGTTGAGAGGGAGATGCGGGGGCAGGTTTCGACTGCACTGACCGTCCGTCGACGGAGCGACGGACCTACGGTAGGCGACGGACTTACGGTAATGCGGGGTCCTTCATCTTGTTCTGCTCGAAACCGCGTTGGCGAAGTAGGCATGAATCGCAATGACCACATGCGTTCCCCTGGTCATCTGGGTCGTAGCAGGAAAATGTCTGTGAGTAGTCGACTCCTAAGGACAATCCTAATTGAATAATCTCCGCTTTGGTCATGTCGATCAGCGGAGTGTGGATATTGAGCTGCCTCCCTTCAACGCCAGCTTTGGTAGCCAAATTGGCCATCGTTTCAAAAGCTGCGATGTATTCCGGCCTACAGTCTGGATAGCCGCTATAATCTAATGCATTGACACCGATAAAAATATCCATCGCCCCGAGCACTTCAGCCCAGCCCAATGCATAGGACAGAAAGACCGTATTTCTCGCTGGAACATAGGTCAGAGGGATTTCCGTTCCAATCTGGGAGGCTAGCTCGTGCTTGGGAACCGTAAGATTGGTATCCGTGAGCGCACTGCCGCCGATGGCTCCCAAATCAATATTGATAACCACGTGTTTTGCGACGCCAGCTTGGTGTGCAATCGTTGTGGCTTTTTTTAGCTCAATCGCATGCCGCTGACCGTATCGAAAGCTGATGGCATAAGGAATAAACCCGCGCTCCTTGCAAATCGCTAAGCACGTTGCGGAGTCTAGACCGCCACTTAGAAGAACCACGGCTGGTTTGGATTGAGTGGACATTGCAACTATCTTTTATTTGGCTTCGGCATGCCCCTAGCTTCACGCCAGGGGTTATGACCGTCTTTTTTTAGAGGTATGGTAAATATCCCCCGAGTAACACTCGGGGGCATTTCAAGGCCCTTTGGTGATGGGCGCTTCACGGTTAGGGTACTAGTTCATCAATGCGGGCGTTTAGGATATACTGCCTCCATGCCTATTATTCAAATCGATCAACTTGCAAAATCGTATCGCGTCTACCAAAAGAAAGAAGGGCTCCGTGAGGCTTTACGCGGACTCTGGAAACGCGAGTACAAAGACGTAGACGCGGTCAAGGATATCTCTCTCCGCGTGGAAGCGGGGGAGTTCGTCGCATTCCTCGGACCTAATGGGGCAGGCAAAACCACTACGCTCAAGTTGCTTTCCGGCGTAATCTACCCGACGAGCGGAAATGCAACCGTCATGGGATTTGTTCCTTGGGATCGAAGCCTCGAATATCGGCGACGCTTTGCACTCGTAATGGGTCAAAAAAACCAGCTTTGGTGGGACTTGCCCGCCCAAGAATCGTTTCGGCTTCACCAGCAGATTTACAAAATCGATTCCGACGCATTCAAGAAGACATTGGATGAGCTTACCAGTTTGCTAACTGTCCAGGAACTGCTCGGACGCCCCGTTCGAGAACTTTCGCTCGGGGAACGGATGAAGATGGAACTGATCGCGGCTCTGCTCCATCGCCCCGAAGTTCTTTTTCTGGACGAACCGACAATCGGACTGGATGTCATTGCTCAACACAACATTCAGCAGTTCCTGAAATTTTATCAAGCGGAACGTGGCATCACGATTCTCTTGACTAGCCACTACATGAAGGACATCGCAGCCCTCTGCAAACGCGTGGTGGTGATCGCACAAGGCCAAATTCAATATGACGGGTCATTGAGTGGAATCGTCGATAGTTTCTCCGGCGACAAGATTATCACTTTGCAGCTTGCCGTCGGACAATCCGAGCTAGGGCTTGATCGCTATGGGAAATTGGAAAAAGTCGCGATGCCGCGTGTCTCGTTTCGCTGCCCGCGCAGCGAAGTTTCGAAGTCGCTCGGCGAGATTTTGAGCAACTACCAAATTGACGATATCGCCGTCGAGGATCCGCCGCTCGAAGAGACGATCGCAAAACTATTCACGCATGTGTCGAAAGACCATGCGGACGGCTACGCGAAGAACGAATCGTCCCAGGGCCATTCAATGGCTAGCAACAGGCCATGATGGATTCACACTCGTTCTCCAACGTGATTCGGGATGCTTTCAGAACCCGCTGGATGATACTGCAGATTGCACTTTCGGAAAGGCTCGCCTACCGTGGCGATTTTGTGCTCGGTACGCTGATGCGTTTTCTGCCAATCATTACCCAGATTTTTTTGTGGTGGGCAATCTTTCAATCGATCAACCCCGAGGATCCTAATGCAGGACGATTGTCAGGCTACTCGTTTCAAGACATGGTCGCATACTACTTGCTGACGATGGTCGGTCGCGCCTTTTCGTCGATGCCTGGCTTATCGTCAAGCATCGCAGTGAAGATTCGCGACGGAGAGATCAAGAAATTCCTGGTGCAGCCGGTGGACTTGATTACATTTCTTTTTTGGTCGCGAGTGGCCCACAAGATTGCGTACTACACGATCGCAACCCTACCATTTGCATTGGTTTTCTACTTGTGCCGCAATTACTTTACACTTGGCTGGCCGGAACCTTGGACGCTTGCCGCATTTGTGGCATCCTTGTTCCTGAGTTTCGCGTTAGGGTTTTACCTAGAGGCCTGCATCGGTTTGGTCGGTTTTTGGATGCTCGAGGTCTCTTCTTTGTTGTTCGTTTATATGCTGTTCCAGTTCTTCCTCTCGGGGCACATGTTTCCTTTGGACATTTTGCCGGAACCATTTCTATCGATAGTCAATTACTTGCCCATCAAATACCTTGCGTACTTCCCAGCGGCCGTCTTTCTTGGCAAGGTTCAGGGGACTCAACTGGCTATCGATATGGGGATGCTGGTCGCTTGGACGGCGTTTTTCTTTGTCATGTCGCAAGTGATCTATCGACGCGGATTGAGGCGGTACAGCGGTTACGGCGGATGATCAGGCACATCACGCGCGGCACGCATTGTCGCCTTTTGCTCCGCAAAAGTGCGTTAGCGTGGCGCACTTTCGCGGAGCGAAAGGCGACAATAACAACTTAACTGCTGGCGTGATGTGCGAAGGGTTTGGTTGCTTTAATGGACGACGCGACCGGCCACTGTGGCCTCGGCTGTCATGTCATCGCCAAGCGATGTTCTGACCGTTATCTTCTGCTTGAGCGCACCGTTGTCGTTGGCGTCAATCAATTCCCCAGCGAATGTAAAAGGGATAACGTGAATCGTCTTCAAACCCTCGGGTAGTTTGAAGTCAAATCGACCATCAACGCAGTCGACGCCCGTAATCGAAAATGGTTTTTTGGAACGCACGATAAGCTTGTTTTGAATCGATTTGCCTTTTCCTACATCGCCGAGTGCTACAAAAGTCGGCGAAATGGAGACTGGTGGAACCACGCGGGCGTTGACTGGTAGTGTAAATTGCTCATTCTTTTCATCATTGGTTACGACGATCAGCTCGTCACTCAATTCTCCAACTGGAGTGTTGTCTTTTAAAGTGATGTGCAAAACGTAGTTTGTCATGGACCCATTCCTCTGGACCGGATCCAAACGAACTTCAATTTGTTCGCTGTTTCCTCGAATGTCCGAGATCTTCCAATCGCGACGTCCTGCGTAGGATATCTTGAGGTCGACGACTTTTTTTGTACCCAACTCGACGTCGCCAAAACGAACTTCACCCGGCTCAACGACAATGTCAGAACGAATGGTCCCGCCGACGGTTAACTTCACCTCCGCGTAATACGGACGGTCGATCACCACAGTGATCTCAGCGGTTTTTGTTCCGATGAAGGAACGTGTATTGAATTGTGCGATCACCTCACCCTTTTCCCAGGACTTGAGTGTCTTCTTGGTCAAGACAGGATTGGTGCAGCCGCAACTGCTTCGAACCGCTGCAATGTGAACGTCTTCCTCGAAACAGTTTTCAATAACAAACGAATGCTCAGTCTTGGCATTACGACTTACTGTTCCAAAATGATGATGCGTTTCTGAAAAGAGCTTTTGCCCCCATTGGTCGGCGTGCGCGACTGAGGCCGCTGTTGATGCGACACAGATCAAGCCGGTGAGTGCAATCAGCAGCCGGTGATACAAGAGGGAAGGAAGTGAATGCGAAATTCGATAAATCATCCGGACGTTCTCTCGAAGACGGGCAAGATCGACAAAAGGAATTCAACGGGGGGACCCCCATACTGAGACTGTTTGATCGGCATTTTAGGGGCGCTAAATTCGTTTTGTTTGTTAAAAACAGAACTTAGAGACTACCCAGGGCGCCGAAAGCCCCAGCCTTGCCTCTTAGACGAGCAGCCGATTGAAATCTACCTCCCGGTAAATGCATTTCCGCTGCTCGCCTTTCCGAGGCGGTATGATGTTCATACGCGGGCGTTGCGGGGAGCCAGTGCACGCATTTGTGGCTGAGCGAGGCCCTCGCTCAGCATTTGAAAAAGCAAAACGAGCGAAGGGCCTCGCTCGTCCACGATAAGTACTCTAGTCCAAGTAGGTTTGATGATTTTGAAACCCATTTCGTCTGTGCCAGTCGTTCGAGTTCGCAAGCTAAATCAATGGCCCATCGATCCATCCCGTCAGTTCGTTCTCTATTGGATGACAGCCTACCGTCGATCCACTTCCAATTTCGCACTGCAGAGAGCTATTGAGCTGGCAAACGCGCTTCGTAAGCCACTTGTCGTTTTCGAAGCCATTCGTATGAACTACCGGTGGGCCAGCGATCGATTTCATAAGTTCATCCTCGACGGAATGGCGGATAATGCCGCCGCTTTTCAATCTTCCAACGCAAAGTACTACGCCTATGTGGAGACCGTCTCCAACGAAGGTAAGGGCTTGTTGGAAGCCCTGGCACATTGTGCCAACGTCGTTGTGACAGACGATTACCCATGCTTTTTCCATCCCGCACTTTATGAGCGAATTGCGAGCAAATGGAATTGCGCGATCGAGTTGGTTGACAGCAACACCATTGTGCCAATGCGCTGTACGGACAGAACCTTTACGGTTGCACATTCCTATCGCCGATTTATGCAAAAGGAACTCTTTCAAGGCATGCCAGATTTTCCGGAACAGAACCCCCTGGAGAATCTATCGGGTCCCAAGCTCGGAACGCTGCCCACGAAGATCCTTAATAGTTGGCCCGTTTGGGACTCCAAAAAAGCTTTGAAAGAACTGAAGTCGGTGTCACTGAGTTCTCTTACGATCGACCATTCCGTTGCGCCCAGTCGCGAACGAGGTGGACCAAATCAAGCGAGAAACGTCCTGAATCGGTTTATTGAAGAAAGGTTGGAGTGCTATTCGGAAGCTCGGAATGAGCCAGAACAAGAGGGTTCTAGCTGGCTCTCGCCCTACTTGCACTTCGGACATATAAGCCCGCATGAAATCTTTGAGAGAGTTGCGGGGGCTACGAAGTGGTCGCCAAAAAAAATCGGTAAACCGAATGGCAAGATGGATGGATTTTGGAACATGGGGGCAAATGCGGAAGCCTTTATGGACCAACTGATGACTTGGCGAGAAATCGGATTCAATATGTGTTGGCGAGAGCGGCACTACGATCGTTTCGAGTCCTTACCCGGTTGGGCGCAGAAGACCCTTGACGAGCATGCAACGGATGAGAGACCAATTACGTATGATCTTGAAGCGTTTGAGAGGGCGATGACGCACGATCCTCTTTGGAATGCGGCGCAAACGCAGCTTGTTCAGGAAGGACGCATTCATAACTACCTTCGCATGTTATGGGGAAAGAAAATCCTGCACTGGTCGAAATCGCCGCGCGAGGCCCTGAGAATCATGATCGAACTCAATAACAAGTATGCCTTGGATGGTCGCGATCCAAATTCCTACAGCGGTATCTTTTGGGTTTTAGGGCGTTACGACCGAGCCTGGGGACCGGAACGTCCCATCTTTGGCAAGATTCGATACATGACTAGCGAATCGACCCAGAACAAATACCACGTAAAGCAGTATATCAAAAGATATTCTCAATCCTGATCTTTCGAATGCCTACTCCACCAGGCCGCCAGCAGGGATCCAGTAACATTCATCAAGGGTCCGAAAAGTGCTGGGGCAACGGCGGCAGTGGCCTTTTGAATGACGGACGTAGCAAGGAATGCTGCCATACCTCCGTTCTGCAATCCAACTTCGATCGAGATGGTTCGCGAATCTGTTTCATTGCAGCCTAGTAATCTGCTGCCCCAGTAGCCTAACACATAGCCTAAGTTGTTATGAAGTAAAACGGCCAATACCAAGGCGAAGCCAGCCACCTGAATCGCGTTGGCTGAGTTGGCCGTGATGATGCCACAAACCAAACAGATGGCAAGAATGGAGATCATCGTTAATAGCGATTCAGCACGCTTCGTCGCCATTTGGTATCGTGTCAGGATTGCATTGAGCACCAACCCCGCGACAACCGGCACAAAGACAGTCAAAAAAATACTCCGCATCATGTCTAAGTAGTTGATGGAGACCGATTCGCCAGCCAATAAATACAGCATGAGCGGCGTCATCACAGGTGCAGCTAGGGTCGTACACGCGGTTATCGTTACGGACAATGCGACGTTCCCCTTGGCGAGATAGGTAATAACGTTGGACGATACGCCACCAGGACAAGATCCCACGAGGATGACGCCCAAAGCAATTTCCGGCGGCAACTTCAATAGTGTCGAGATGGACCAACCGAGCAGTGGCATGCACGAAAATTGAAGTAAAAAGCCAATTGCAACGGGCTTTGGCGTTCGCAAGATGCGAGAAAAATCTTGAAAGGTCAAAGTTGCTCCCATCCCAAACATGGCGATCTGGATCAGGTAGGAAAGTATGGCAACACCCTTGATCGGACCTAGCTCTAAGAAAGTCTTGGGATACAAAAATCCGACGACAACAAAACAAATCACCCAAGTTGTAAACGAGTAAGTCCGCATTTTCGAATGAAGAGCTACAGACAAGGCTGCCACGCAAGTCGCAGTCGCTCCAATTGCAGATGCAAGTTGAGCGCTTGAGTCATACCGAAACAGTACGAATGACAAGGTGATTGCCGCTAGTGAAATAGCCAAGATCGATAGGAAGATTTTGTCGAATCGGCCCGAGTGGCGATCCAAATCTGGATGGATTGATATTGCGGGTGGAACAGCGGTTTCTGATTTGGGCAAATGGGGACGTTCTGATGAAAGTTGCATGAAGACTGTTTGGGTCAGCGTTGGAAGGAATGCGGCAGCCAAATTCTAACCGATACAGATGCTTGGGAGGGAAAGAGCGCGAGGTTAGGGGGATCGCTGACCGCGAGTCGCGGAGCGACGTCGCCCACGTGGATCCGACGCTCCGCGGCGGATGTCCTCCCTGGTTTTCGCTGATTGGTTACCTAAGCTGTCAGCTGGGGTTCTCTGTGGTTTGAGAAAGAGATAACGCGAGGTTGGGGCGATCGCTGACCGCGAGTCGCGGAGCGACGTCGCCCACGTTGGCACGCATTTTGCTTTTCTTTCAGTTTGCGAGTTGAAAAGTTCTGTCACTTTGACAGGGACTTGGAAAAACTAGACCGCTTTTCACAAGGAATCAACGATTATGGTTCATTTCCGATTTCCCATTCGCCAGCTTCCCGTATCGCTCCAAGATTTCGCAACGGATGTAGAGTCGATTGTCGATCAAGTCTTCAATCAAGGGGATTGCAAGGCCGAGAAAACAGAATCCGCTACTACAAACAAAGCTTTTCGCCCCTTGGTAGATATCTACGAATCCGAGCAGAAGTTTGATCTTTACATGGATTTGCCCGGCGTGAAAACGGATGCCGTCAAGATCGAAATGCTCGATGACCGTCTGATCGTCAGCGGCAATCGTGAAGCACCCGCGCACGATGAAGGATCCTCCGCTCACCGTATCGAACGCACCGAAGGAGCTTTTTCACGATCCATTCAACTGCCTAAACAATTGGATGTCGACAAAATCGGGGCGCATTTTGACAACGGCGTCTTGCATGTGGAATTGCCCAAGCAACCCAAACCCGTTGCGAGAACCATTGAGATCAAGACCAATTGATCGTCCTGTACGAAAGAAGCGGGGACCGTTTGCTCCCCGCTTCTTCTTTTTCCTATCTAACACGCTGCAAATTACTTTGCTGATGTCTTAGACTTGGTCGCTCCGGACTTCGCCTTAACGTCCTTGATCACCTTCACCGTTACTGGTTTTGGTGGATTGCGAAGGACTGCTTGAGCCGCCGCCAATCTGGCAATTGGCACTCGGAATGGACTACAGCTGACATAATCCAAACCGATGAGATGGCAGAACTCGACCGACGATGGGTCACCACCATGCTCGCCGCATATACCAATCTTGAGGTCTGGTTTCGTTGAACGCCCCTTGTCGACACCGATCTTCATCAGTTGGCCAACACCCGTTCGGTCGATCGATGCAAATGGATTCGCCTTGATGATTTCCAAACCTTGGTAGGCTGGCAGGAATGAGCCAGAATCGTCTCGGCTCATGCCCAAGCAAGTTTGAGTCAAGTCATTGGTACCAAAGGAGAAAAATTCTGCCGATTCGGCAATTTCATCCGCGGTCAAAGCGCCACGTGGCACTTCGATCATCGTCCCTACCGTGTACGCGAACTTCTTGCCGGTCGCCTTCATGACTTCGCCAGCCACCCGGTGGACGATTTCCATTTGTAAATCGAGCTCTTTCTTGAAGCCAACCAAAGGTACCATGACTTCTGGCTTGACCTTAATTCCTTCTTTGAGAACGACGGCGGCGGCTTGGAAAATCGCCCGAGCTTGCATCTCGGTGATTTCAGGACGCAAGATTCCTAGACGACAGCCACGGAAACCGAGCATCGGGTTGAATTCGTGCAGCTCGGAAACCAATCTAGCAACCTCGGCAACGGAAGTGTTGAGTTGCTTTGCAACTTCTTCCTGCCCCTTCTTGTTGTCGTGCTGCGGCAAAAACTCATGCAATGGTGGATCTAGCAACCGAATGCAACCGGGCAAGCCGTTCAAAGCACGGAAGATGCCTTCGAAGTCTTTTTGCTGATAAGGAAGCAACGTTGCCAAGGCCTTCTTTCGGTCGTCTTCTGCTTTTGCCAAGATCATTTGGCGAACCGCAATGATTCGATCCCCTTCGAAGAACATGTGTTCGGTTCGGCAGAGTCCAATTCCCTCGGCGCCGAACGCGATCGCATTGACCACCTGATCTGGTTGGTCGGCGTTGGTTCGAAGTCCCAGCGTTCGGTATTTGTCTGCGAGCTTCATCAAGAAGTCGTAGTATTGGAATACCTTGCTATCCTTGGGTTTCATCGTCTTGTTGACCAAGACTTGTTTGAGTTCGCTATCCGCGGTGGCAATCTTGCCGTGGAATACTTCCCCGGTCGTACCATTGATACTGATTTGGTCCCCTTCCTTGAGCGTGACCCCTTTGCATTTCAGCGTACCTTTGTGGTAATCGATTTCGATATCGCCGGCGCCGGCAACGCAAACTTTACCCATTTGCCTGGCGACCAGTGCGGCGTGGCTGGAAACACCGCCACGGGCTGTGAGGATACCATCCGAAGCGATCATGCCTCGCAGATCTTCCGGGCTGGTTTCGATACGGGCCAAAACGACACTGTGTCCCTTGGCTGCCAATTCTTCAGCTTTTCCTGCGGTGAACACCACGGAACCAGAAGCTGCACCTGGGCCAGCTGGTAGCCCGATGGCCATCAAACGCCCTTCTTTTCCAGCGGCTGCGTAAGCAGTCGTATCGAAGATCGGCTGAAGCAGTTGATTGAGGGCTTCCGGATCGCCAGATTTGATCGCATGCTCTGGGGTCATCAGTTTTTCTTTGACCATGTCGTGGGCGATCTTGACATAAGCCAACGCGGTTCGCTTTCCATTTCGAGTCTGAAGCATGTAGAGCTTCTTTTTCTCAATGGTGAACTCGAAGTCTTGAACGTCGCCGAAATTCTTTTCAAGAGTCTTTCGGACGTCGTTCAGTTCTTTGTGTGCGGCTCCAATGGTTTTGTCTTTGGCCATATCAGCAATGGTCAATGGCGTACGAACGCCAGCCACGACGTCTTCGCCTTGCGCGTTGACAAGGTACTCACCGTAGAACACATTGTCACCGTTGGCAGGGTCGCGGGTGAACGCAACACCGGTCGCACAATCGTCCCCCATGTTGCCGAACACCATGGCTTGAACGTTGACGGCGGTGCCCCATTCGTCCGGAATACGGTACTTCTGGCGATAAAGGATAGCTCGGTCGTTCATCCATGAGCTGAAGACCGCAAACACAGCGCCTTCGAGTTGCTTGACAGGGTCGGTTGGAAACGCCTTGCCGGTCCAATCTTTGATAAGCTTCTTGAATCGTTTGACCAATTCTTGAAGGTGTGCGGCGGAGAACTCAGTATCGTCCTTAACCTTCACTTCCTTTTTCAGTGCATCCATGACTTCTTCGAACGGCTCGTGGTCGTTCTCGTTCTTCTTTTGGACGCCCATCACGACGTCGCCGTACATTTGTAGGAATCGTCGATACGAGTCCCAGGCGAAACGCGGGTTGCCTGTTGCGACTGCCAAACCTTCGCAGGTAGCATCATTGAGTCCCAAGTTCAGGATCGTGTCCATCATTCCAGGCATGGAGTCTCGAGCACCCGAACGGACCGAGACGAGCAACGGATTTTTGACGTCGCCAAACTTCTTTCCAGCTTCCTTTTCTAGCCACTTAACGGCTTTTTCCATGTCGGCGGCTAGCTCGGCTGGGGCTTTGCGGCCATTCTTGTAATAGCTTACGCAGACTTCGGTAGTGATGGTAAAGCCTGAGGGTACGGGCAAACCAATTTTGGTCATTTGGGCAAGGTTGGCGCCTTTGCCACCGAGCAGAGCCTTCATGTCTCCGCCACCATCGGTCTTAGATTTTCCAAAGAAATAGATCAACTTGTTTGCCATGGCCGAATGCAATGCTCCAATGTTTCTGCAAAAATCAAAGGGGGTTCGACAGCGTCGGATGTCATTACGACAGACCCCAAAAATACGGGCGAAGAGTGTACTTTCGCTATTACAAACCGTCAATTGCCGTTACTCGCTCCTCCATTCCGAAACGGGTTAAAATGGTTATCCCTGAACCGCTGCTTTTGGCATTAACCGACTTGTTCCTTGGCAACCGTGCGCTGGCGCCGTCGAACCCTTTGGTTCAAGTCGATGGCTACCAAATCAACTCTCTACGTTGGAGCTGTTGTCTTGCCGAATCCCCAAACGAATCCTGGTTTTTCCGTCTTTTTCGACCGAAAGCAGCCAATTCGATGCAGTATTGTCCCGATCTAAAAAAGGATCACGACGGATGGGTTATTGACGAGCGACTTTCCGACGAAATACGAAAATCGTTGCAAGGATCAAGCATCGAAACGACCTTGGAGAATGATCTTTGCAGTATTTGCGTCCTTTCAAATGAAAAGTTCGGGGCCGTCCTGAGCGTTCCCTGCAAAAGCCTTCAATTGGTGGCAACCATGCTGAAGACCTGGGGAAATCCACCCGAATCGGTCGTTCGCGATTGGCAAAACCAATTGGATCGCTTTTCCAAATCATGGCCGTTGCCAAGCACGGCTGAGACGCTGGTAACCGCCGACGGGACCTTAATTCCGCTCGGGGAATTCAAGGAGGAAATGGATGGCGAGCTCTTCAAAAGCAGTCCCTTTCTGGCAGAGAATCAGTCAAAACCAACACCTTTTTCGAGTCCGCCACCGGATTGGCCCAATTGGGTCGCCAATAGCGATTCAAGTATCGCCACCAATCCAGAATCAACCCAAAACGTTTTGGCGATACTCGATTCGACCTCCACAATCGATCTCGGATCGCGTCACAGATCCACTGTTGACTGGCCCTCCAGCGTTATTCCGGAAACCAATCGCAATGCAACAAATGCGTTTTCCAACCAGCGTAAAAATAGCAGGAAAAAAAATTCCAAATTGTTAGCGGCAGGAATTGCGACTGCCGCCATCACCAGTCTTGCATTATTGTCTTGGCTTTTGAATCTGGGCCACAAACCATTGGCTGATCGCTCGGACAAGGACAATTATCGCACGCCCGCGATCGACTCCAAGAATTTACTCTCAAGTGGACGGTCAACGCACCAGGAGCCAAACTTGGGTGGTGAACCAAACGATTCTGAACTCGCCGCACTCGTCAGCACTGGCGATCCTATCGATACCTTTTCGAATCCTAGTTCGATGCAATCCGAGTTGACGGTTGAATCCCTACTTTTTCAGCTAAGGCCGAACAAAGGGAGTCCGATCAGCCTCAACTCCGTAACCGCGTCGTCGATTATCAGTGAGGCATTGGCTCCGACAGGAACAGAATTGCCCACAAGCACGCAGGAGGAGTTAACCCAGGTCGATGGCCAAGTGGCCGATGCAACCGAAGTTGCCGATTTGAAGCCAATCCTTTCCGAACGCGGAATCATCAGCCTCGAACGACCACTCAAGCTCCAAGCCGCGAAAGGAAAAGAGACGGTTGCTGTCGGTGCGTTTGTATTGACCAAAGCCTGTCGATGCGAGATTGAGCTAAAGGCAAGTGAAAACGTTGTTATCGAACCCATGGAAGTTGTCGCGATCGAGGGAATCGGAAAGGCGTCATGGAGAATCGCGATCGAGGACGAGGATCCGGAACTGACGGTTGAGATCGCATCAAAACCTGGTGCGAGATGGCAGTTGATATCCAGCGTTTGGTTACGCGAAGTTCGGGGAGCAGTCCCGATCCTGATTGGCCCTCGCCAGGCTCAGCATGTTGGCAACCGATTGCTCGACTACCGTCAATGGATCAACGCTTCTCTAGAGACGCTTCGCAATGCGAGATCAAACAATCGAGGTCGATCCAGTATCGATTTTCCTGGCGAGATCAAGAAGCTGGAACGACTGGAACGTGAAGCTGAAAAAGCAATCGAACAATGGAAAGTCATCGCGCGTTTGAGCCACTACTTCTTTGATAGCAACGAAATTCGAATCCAAATGACGGCCATCGAAAAACCGTCGCTGAAATGAATAAACCGTTCGTTCGGAGCGATGTAGTTTGAGATGGAAACAACGAGAGGAAAGTCGGATCGCGGACGCGAGTCGCGGAGCGACGTAGCCCACGTGGAGCCGTCGCTCCGCCGACGGATGTCCTCCCTCATTTTCGCCGAGTGGATGATTGGTTGTTCTTGTCGGCTCGGAGCGATGTAGCGATGTAGCGATGTGGCGATGTGGCTTGAGATGGAAGCAACGAGAGGAAGGTTCGATCGCGGACGCGAGTCGCGGAGCGACGTCGCCCACGTGGATCCGTCGCTCCGCCGACGGATGTCCTCCCTCATTTTCGCCGATTGGATGATTGGTTGTTCTTGTCGGCTCGGAGCGATGTAGCTTGAGATGGACGCAACGAGAGGAAGGTTCGATCGCGGACGCGAGTCGCGGAGCGACGTCGCCTACGTTAACCCCGTTAACGGCCCGTCTGCACAGAAATCGGGATTTCCAAAGGCTTTTTCTGGGTGCCCCATCGCTTCACAAAAATTCATTAGCAGTCGATTGTGCGAAACCTTCTCGTAATCGAGTGCCTGCCCCATTTTGAAGCCTAACCCACCTCCAACCAACACAAACGGGATGTTGTCGCGAGTGTGCGAATTTCCTTTACCTAGTTCATTCGTCCATACCAAGGTCGTGTTGTCCAACATCGAACCTTCACCACCCGGTTCGGGAGTTTCGGACAATCGTTTTGCTAAGTATGCAACTTGCTCACAGTACCACGTGTTGATCTTCAACAGCTTTTCGTAAGCGGCTTCGTTGGAATCGGGTTCGTGCGAAAGCTGATGGTGTCCTTCATCGATCCCAAGCCATTTCATCTTCGGCGAGCCGACGCTATTGGTGATTTGGAAAGTTGCAATTCGGGCGAAGTCGGAAGCGAAACTGTTGACCATCAAATCCATCTGCATGCGTGTGATTTGAGGAATATTGTCGTTTTGCTCTTCGACGTTAGGGGCTAGTTTTGGGACCGCGTAACCAACATCACCTTTCCTCGCCTGCAGCTCGAGCTCGGATTGCAGTTCCTTTTCTATTTCGCGAACCATAGAGACATGGTCGTGAAGCATTCGACGATCCTCGGCACTGATCATCTGCTCCACTTTGCGAAAGTCATCGGTCAAATCATCGAGCACACTTGCAAGCATGGCTCGGTTCTTGGTCTGTCCATATAATTTATCAAACATCTGATAAGGGTTGTCTATCGGAGCGACAGGTTGGTTCGGACCAGCGTACGACATGCGTGTCCATGTGTCGGCTCGGTCAGGAACCATCACTCCAAATTCGAGCGAACCAAACCGCGTCTGGGTGTTGGGATTGGCTTGGAGTTTGTTCTTAAGATGCTGGTCCACCGAAATACCCATCGACCATCCGGCTGGTGTATCCGAACCACCTTGAACGTCACCTGGAAACAGTTCGATGCCGGTCAATAAGCAACCGATCCCTCGCATGTGTCCGTCACCGTCCCCCTTGATGCGATTGCAGATTCCGTGCAACGTCATCATTTGGTTCTTGAAATCGGCTAAGGGAGCCAAGATCCGCTTGAGTTCAAACTCCGCTCCCGTTTTGTCTGGCCAAAAGTGATCGGGGATGACTCCATTGGGGCTGAAGATGAAAACGAGCCTTTGTTTGCGCTCGCCAATCGAAGAAGCCCATCCTAGACTTGGAAGACTGAGCATGAAATTCGCAGCGGCAGCGCTGATGCCAGTTTTAATCAAAAACTCGCGACGTGTTACCGGAGGGTGCATATAAAAATCCTATTTACTCAAGGATGGATCGCGGGTGGCCGCTACGACGGCAATCTCCACGAGCAATTCGTTGATGTTGAAGTTGTTTTTACGAAACTTGTCGGTCAGTTCATCCAATGTGGATGGTCCAAAGGCTGCGGCAGGTTGCTTAACAAAGTGCTGGAACGCTCGGTTTACAAACGCTTTGTGTGCATCATCGCTCGAAATAATGTACTCGGCAAGCTCACGGGGTCCGCTGAAATAAACTTCTTTCCCATTTCGATCGATGTAGTTTCCTGTGGAATCAAGCGGCTTGTTCCTTTCAACCGTTCGAAATCTACCAACGGCATCGAAGTTCTCGAGGGAAAACCCTAAGCCGTTGATCTTGGAGTGACATGCTTGGCAGTTGTCTGGACTGGTTTGCAACGCGACTCGCTCACGCGTCGTTAAATCCGGATGCAGGTCGGGACTAAGCGGTGAAAACGCTTCATTCGGTGGCCTGAGGGTCCGACCAAGGAGATAGCGGATTAAGAAAACGCCCCGATGTATTGGTGATGTCGCATCATGATAGGACATGCCACTCATCAAATACGGATGCGAAAGGATTCCAAATCGCTGGTTGGAATCGCCAACGCTACGCCGCAGCCTGGGCAATGCGACAACCGATTCCACTGCCAACTTTTTTTCACTTGGCACTGGTTTAGATGTATCTGTATCAACTTTTCCTGTGGCGACTGTTTCTGCTCCCAGTGGCTCGGTCTTGGCTGGTTCTTTTTCAAGTGGCAGCCAAGCCTCACCGTAGAACTTGGCCAATCGATCCGTCGTAAAAGTCCAATCGGCTAGAAAAAGTTGGCGATAGTCGCAGGTCTCGCTCGTGACGACTTCATCCAAGAACGCGTCGAGCGAATCGCGAAGATCGCAAACGATGGCACGATCAAATCCTGGGAACAATGCTTCGTCTTTTGTGATTTCATCAAAGCGTTTGATGTTGAGCCACTCGTGGAGCATGTCATGCAATTTGGCTTGAGCTCGAAAATCTTTGACAAATTCGCGAGCCAACCCTCGAATCGACTCCACTTGATCCAGTTCGTTCTTGCGGATTTTTTTGATAAGCCAGTCGTCCGTTGGCAACGAGTCAAAAAGAGTTAATGTCAATCTGTTTAGTTGACGAGCGGAAAGCGATTGTGGTTGATCGGCCAGCGGATAGAGAAACCTTGGCGACTTGAGCGAGACCAATAGCGATCGCTGAATGGCCTCCGTATCATCCTCCGAGGCATCGACTTGATGATCGATATATCGCGTTTTGAGTTCGTCATCCAACGGAGTACGAAACGCCGTCTCCACAATTTCGACCAGGAAGGATCGCAGGAGATTTCGATTTTCATTGGATTCGTTTTTGTGCTTCTTTCGATAGTCGGGCCAGAGTTCATCCGACGCAGCCTGGGCAAACTCGAGGCTGGCGGCTGTTGTCGATTCGTCCCATTGTCGATTGATCGCAACGCCCCGTTCAAATCCATAGCTGCGGTCGTCTGGCGGTAGTTCGGTTTCGATCGAGAAGGTTGGTGTCGCTCCTTCCAAAATGAAATTCCGGGTAGGAATAATCTGTTCGATGCCATTGGGTTGTATCCAAGACAAAGATACGCTGGCAGGTGGCTTTTCCGTCTTGCGTTCACGTTGAATAAAATCGATTTTGAACGGGTACACCCGACCAGCGGTCAACGTGACGGTTCGGCGAAACTCGGTCTTGTCGCCGGACTGCACATGGTTGTCGATCAGCTCGCGCCCGATCTTGCCAAAATCCATTTTAAAGGAGCAGGAACTACGAACGATGATTTCGTGTCGACCCGTTACGTTGGCGAGTAACCCGCCCTCCCAGTAAATGTAAAATGCTTTCGGGTCGATGCCTTCACCGGGTGAGTTATGGCCGAAATCAAAACTGATCACAGGGTCAACTCGCTCAATCTTCTTCTTTTCGTTTTTCCAGTTTGGGCCATCGAAATAAATCCCCTTCACCCCTCGCTTTGATGTGACTTTTGGAGTGCCGCGAAAATGGGAATACAAATCGGCAAGACTTTGTCTAAGTTGCGGACCTGTTAAGCGTGCCAGTCCAACTCTAGGTGGCCGATTGCGAATCTGCGCGGCGTCACTATAAAAATGATCGAATACATAAGCCGCAACGGCCGCCGCATCTTCTCCAACGCAAGATTCGGGGTCCTCCTCGGGCATCGTTTCGGAGATCAGTTTTTCAAGCTCCGTTCGGCTCGCATCGCCCACCAAAGGATCGGCGTACTGTTGGGTCCCCCCTTCCCCTTTTTCGCCGTGACATGAAGCGCACG
>JANMLD010000207.1:0-23222 GCA_031372345.1 Pirellula sp. | reverse complement strand
TTAGGCGAGCGGCAGATTGCAGTATCCCAACCCGAAGCGTAAGCGAGGGACAATTTCGCAGGTCCCTCACTTACGTATCGGGTTATGATTGGTAGTTTTCACATCGCCGCTCGCCTTAGAACGGCATTGACGGCATCGGCTACGATTCAGACGAATGATGCCTGCGGCTACCCGCCACCGGTTCAGCCGTTTGCATCCTTCCAATGTCAAGATTGAGATACTCTGCAAATCGAGATTTGATGCCCGCGTCATACTCACGCATGGTACTGAGGTAGGCGTACCAAATGAGCAAAAAGCTGCCAACCAACCAAGCCACCGCGGCACCCACAACCATTGGAAAAGTAGCTTTTACAAAATGCTGGTTGTTATCGCTTTTGTCACCGCCATCCTGCTCCATTGCAACCCACTCTGAATATTGACGGTCAAGATTGCGATCCGTAATTGCATTTCGCCACGTATCGATGTCGAAACTAAACACAGACAGTGTTTCCGCTGCTACAGGCAGAGGGATAACCAGACTATTGATCGCCAAAGCAATCCAGTTTCCGCTCAGGGCTACAATCAACAGTATCGCAAATAAATCGGACCGGATTTTTGATTTGGCGGTGCGTTCACGTGCTTCTCGACGCGGGGATACGCTCCCATCCATGCGGTAACAGTTGTCCCGCGATGCCTTGGTAAGTGAGGATGGAATACCACGGCAAAGAAAACCAACCACCATCACGATCGAGAAGGCTTCGGTCGAAAGTAGAAGGAACCAAATGCTTAAGTCTTTGGCGAAATAGATCGCGACCGCGAATGTAATAGTGAGGAGGAATCCAATAGTGAGCTGCAAGCGTCTTCGCATTTCCTCGGCCCTCTAAAAAAGGAACTTGTCCAAACGATGGAATGACCTGATTGCAGGGTCGACAGTCTGTAGAAGACCGGCGACGCAATCATAACCCGATACGTGAGTGAGGGACATGCGATAATGTCCCTCGCTTACACTTCGGGGTTGGGATACCTCAATAATGTCCCTCGCTTACACTTCGGGTTGGGATACCTCAATCTGCCGCTCGACTTACTTTTCCGCAGCCGACGACTGGCCCAGTCTCGGACTGTCACTTTGCATCCCAGGAAAACTTTGCAGTGAGTTGATTCGGCTTCGTGATTGAGTGACTGCATTGGAAGTCGTAAGCGGCTGCAATTTTAGTCGAAACGTTTTCGATTCGCCCCCTTGCAATGGAACGACTCGACCATTCTTCTCCTCAAAAGAACGTGTGTTGGGAAAGCCGGTGGCAGGTTCCAAACCGACTACGTATCCATCCTCGACCGCGGCGGTATTCTTCCATAAACTCATGTAGGGCAAAGTTCGAGTGTCGAAATGCACAGCGAAGCCATAAGTGCCATCCGAGGAAGCTAACATTGCTTCCGACCAATGATGTTCATCCGCGACCGGATCCATGAAATAGACTTGCTCTTGGTAACCGCTGGCAGGGCCATCGCATTGATTCCATCGTTTCATCGATTCGGCCGCACGAGCGTCGCGTGGCGCTAAGTTTCGATACGCAGTATGAACGATTGAGCCTGATTGCAAGACGGGTTGGCCGACGTTGATGTGATACAACAACTGCATCGAACCGGGTTGACTCGATCGGTTCGTTACGGTGTCGATGATCTCAACAACCGGGCTTCCGACGCGAAAACGATAACGCGTTTGCAACTCAAGTGAGTAAACTAGAAATCGCGATTCGCTCACAACTCCGATCACATCCAGAATTCCATTTTCGACGTCAACCTGGATATCGAGTCGATGCGCGGGCAAATTCGCGATGCGACCGTGAAGCGGATATCGAAGCGTACCGTTTTCACAAAATTCTGGAGCTCCATTGCTTTGTAGCCCGCATCGAACCAGAAGTTCGTCAAAACCCTCAAGCCAGCCGATGCCCGATGCATCATGGACTGGAACAAAGCCAGGATGAACTGGGCCTGGGACTGGGCTTTGCCAGCCAAACTCCAAATCACCGCTCCAACATTTCCACAGTCCCATCCCTCGGTCTGGCAAAATGGTTGCAATGACATTCCCTGTGTCGATCGTCAAACAATACAAGCCCGCTGAGCAGCCCGCCTGGAGTTGGTTGTAACGAATACTAAATCGACCATTGCCAGCCGTAATCTTTTCTGGGATGTCGAGATCGATAGCGCTAGTCGCGATATCGCCACATATCGAGTCGGCAGACGGCGGCTCTCGAAGTCGCCAGCAGAGCAGCGAATTGGTTGACGTTTCCATGGGTTGCATCCAAACTGGGGAACTAGGAGATGCGGGCGTTTTATTCGGGAGTAGGTTTGGCTACACTGCAAGCGAAATCAAGCCTAGCGGCTAGTTTTCCATCAACCGTGACTTTGCCAGTCATGAAATAAGCGGTTGATACGATTTCGTTGAGCGTGACCTCGATTTGGATCGTTTCACCAGGACGTACCATTCGCTTAAATTTGGCACCATCTATGCGAGTGGCGACAGGGACCGACCCATCGTTTGGCGTAAACTGACTGAGCAGAATCGCACCGCTTTGCAAACAGCATTCACACAAGATCACGCCGGGAACGAGTGGAAAGCCGGGGAAGTGCCCTTGTAGGAAAAAGTCTTCGCTTGAGAACGTCTTTTTGCAGACGATGTGCTTCTCAGTCTGCTCGATCACTTCGTCAACCAACAGCATCGGCTTGCGATGTGGGATAAGCGCTTGGATTTGATCTAGATTTGCGACGGTCATATTGGGCTGAAAGTCTTACGTGGAATTCTATGAATACAGTCCTATCGTACGATTATACCGAATCCACGCAAGTCAAGACGACACTTGTAGACGAGCGAGGCCCTTCGCTTGTTGCGTTCGACACCAAAGCGAGGGCCTCGCTCAGCCCCCAAACAAAAGTGCGGCGACTTAACACATTTTTGGGGGGAGAAGGGGGGCAATGCCCAGGGTTGCCCAGCTTCCAGCGGAAACCGATGAGGAAGAGCTGGTTGGTCCGAACCACGTAGCGTTCGGTCATGGAGCGTAAGCTAATGAATTTCCATCCAATTAAAGTCGGCAAAATAGTTCTTGCCATCGAACGGACGGCGTAAAAACATCGCCGCCACGCGGCAGCCGCGTAATCCCGGGAGCGTTCGGAAAAGGTTCCAGGAATCTTTGTAGCAGACGTTCGTTGGATTGGACTGCGCGTTCCTCTGTATTCTGGATTTCATTCAATACAATGCAGCACACATGGAGACCCATGGACCTAGCGGCCGTCAAGCTAGTTAAAACCTGATTCACTACGCCAAGTCGATTTTCGGAAACCAGTACAACTGGAAATTGCAACTTCAAAGCAAGTGCAGCGTTGGTCATGGTCCAGCTGATAGGGGACATGAGACCGCCTGCCCCCTCCACAAGCAGAAATTGGCAACTCGTGGCCCAATGCTTGGCGCCATCGATAATCAACTCGTCAGAAACCTGTTTCCCCTCCAATTTAGCGGCAATTGGAGGAGCCAGGGGAGCTTGGAAAAGTTGCGGGGTTACTTCGGCGAGTAAGCCGCGTTGACCGCTCGCTTGCCAAAGTTGAAAACCATCGCTTTGCTCCAGGGTTGGAGCGCCGCTTGCAACCGGTTTGTAGGCACCGACAGCGACCCCATCCCGCACCAAGGACTCAAGGATGCGGCAAGCGACGAAGGTCTTTCCAACCTCCGTGTCGGTACCGAGAATCGTAAGGCCGGCGGTGTTCATTTCCAAACAGGTTGTCTAGTGGTTCGACAGCGACGCGGAACTGTTGCTTCCAACTTTCGGCGGATGGAAGAAAATTGCCAACGCGATGGCGGCCAAGGTCGCGATGAGACAGGGCACCAAAAACAGACCGCGGAAATCAACTACACCTTCCTTGGTGAATACCTTTTCAAGCAACCAAGGACATATCGAGTTTGCGACCAGTGCACCCACGCCGAGAATCATTACATTAAACAACCCTTGAGCGCTGTTTCGAGCGTCCTTTGGAAAATGTTCGTCAACGAAGATATAAACGGTTGCAAAGAAAAACGCATAGCAAATCCCATGCAAAACCTGCACAACGATGATCAATGCAGCATTGTCTGGAAAGAGCGCATACACGGCGAAACGTGCCGCATGACCAAGAATGCCAACGATCATGGTGGTTCGCCAGCCTAATGTTTTCAGAGTAATTCCGAGGACGAACATGGTCAAGATTTCAGCTAACTGCCCTACGCTCATTACCGGCATAATCCAGTTACCTGGAATACCAACCCCGCCAGCTTCTTTTGCAGCGCCGAGAAATCGGCCCGTCCAATTGAAGTAACAATTGTGGACAAATGAATCCGCAAAGGTCACAACCCATAAAACAAGAACAAAGGGATGAGCAAGAAGCTTGATCGCTTCAAGCCAGGCCAGGCTCTGGGCACCTTCGGTCGCCTTCTTTGCTGGAGTATGTGGCAATAACAGGCTAAAAGCTGATAGTAGCAAAGATGCGATACCAGCAACCACGAACGTCCATCTAGTCGCGTTCTTTAACGCTTCGTCTTTTAATCCATTCGCAAGAGCTCCTCCGACCCAGTCTACGATGCCTGCCGGATTGGTCGCTCGAACGGCTTCCCAGTCGACGAAAATAAAGGTGAATGGCCAAGCAGCCAGAATCCAACCAATCGTGCCCCCCATTCGAACAATACCAAATTCGTTTTGAGCATCCTTCATGTTGGCAAAGGCAATCGAATTGGTGATCGAAATTGTCGGAACGTACAGTAAGCAGTGAACCAGCATCAACACAAAGAACGCATTAAAACTCGTAACGAAGCCGCAACCTAGAATGGCCAGCCCGCCAATCAAATGGCTGAATGCCAGAAACTTTTCAGCCGCAAAATTGCGATCCGCAAACTGATTGCTAAAAAACATGCCAACGATGGCAGCGATCGGAAAAGCATTGAGAATCATCGACTGTTGACCTGGCGTAAACCCCAGCCCATCCTTGTCGATATATCCAAAAATCAGTGGCAACCACGCTCCCCAAATGAAGAACTGCAGAACCATCATCAGGAACAACTTCAGTCGAATAAATCCGCCCGAACCATCTGAACCTGTCGCCATTTGTCTCTCCGAAGCCTTGGTCTTGATTAAATCTAAGAATGCAAGCGTTTGCTGACTCACAGCGTAGCTAGAACATGTGCCACTACGCAAGCGGGTGCCTACCGGATTTTTACCAACCCCCCGGAATTGCGACCCTCCAGTTTGCCCAATCTCCCCTTGTTTCGCAGACGCTATGGCGAAGGAAACAGAAGACCAGTAATCACTGCTTAGCGAAGTCTAACCAGACTCGTGGTCGGCATTTCGGGTAGATGCCAAATACAAGTAGGACAGGGTATTAAAGTGGAAGTATTCAATCGAACGCCAAAAACGACGCTCCTCCTTGCATTTGCCCTATTTGCTTTAGCGTTTTTACCAACGGCAACACAGGCTCAAAACGATCTTAGGATCAAGGATATTTGCCGACTCAAAGGCCAAGAAGAAAACACCCTCCAAGGCCTAGGGCTCGTGGTCGGTCTCAAAGGCACTGGCGACGGAGGCGATATCAAACCGATGGTCCGTGCCCTTACCCGTTCCATGCAACTCATGGGCGGCCAAGTCTCCAGCGATATCCAAGGTCGGCTCATCGAAAAGGAAATGGCCAACGCCAAAAACGTTGCCTTAGTCTTTGTCGAAGTCACGATTCCTCCCAGCGGTGCACAACAAGGGGACAAACTGAGCTGCAAGATAAGTGCGATTAGCGCCAAGAGCCTAGAGGGAGGTAACCTGATGCTGACTCATTTACTGGGCCCACGGGCTGACCGCCCCGTCGTATTCGCCCTCGCCAGCGGCCCAATCGTCATCGATAGTCCGAAGGTGCCAACCTCTGGCAAGATCATCGACGGATGCAAAATGGAGTTGACCGTCACAAACGAATTCATCTCTGCCAATAAGATCTCACTCATTGTCGACCCTGACCATCGATCGATTTCAACCTCGCAAAATATCGAAGACAGCATCAACGATTATCAAAGCAGCGTAGAAGGCACCTCGCTTTCGAATACTGCCAACCAGTACTCCAAGAACGCCATCAACAAAGCAGCCAAAGCCATCGATCAGGCAACCATCGAAGTCACTATTCCGAGCGCCTACAAAGACCACCCGTTGCAGTTTGTGTCCTTGGTGCTCGACTTGAAACTTCTCAATCTACACAACAAGAAACGGGTCTTCATCGACGAACGCGAAGGAGTCCTAATCATCGGCGATGACGTCACGATCGCGCCTGTTGCAATCTCCCACAAGAACTTGACCATTTCGACGCGCGGTGCTGCCACTGGTAGTTTTGTCTCGGTGAGCTCACAAGATGGCAAGACCCCGCGGCCGACCCTCAAAAATCTTACCGACGCCCTCAACGTCTTGGCCGTCCCAACAGCCGATCAAATCTCGATCATCAAGGCACTCAAAAAACAAGGCAACTTATACGGCGAACTCATTATTGAATAATCGTAGCAGGCACTTTCCAAGTGCCGCGGCACCGAAATCCGTTGCACTCGCGAACATCGACTTTGTCCAACCAATCATTACTCGGGAGGGTGAGGCTCCTGCCGAACCCATGCGGCGCCAGCTCGGCAGGAGCCTCGCCCTCCCGTTGTTTTCAATCCATTCGTTCCCTGGCTCCTGCCAGGAAACACACTGCATGAACCAGGCAAATCGAAAAAAAGAGTAAAAGCTGATCATGGATATCTCAAGCCTACACACGGCATCATCATCCTTTGGACCAAATGATCTATTGCGATCCAAAGCAAGCCAGACGTTAGGCAAACTGGATGTGCCAACGGACTTCAAGATCGAGTTGCACCAGAATGACGTCAACGATGTAAATGGACCTACCAATTCGAAACCAAAACCCGAAGGAGAAGATTTGCGAAAAGCCTTCCAGGATTTCGTTGGCCAAACCCTGTTCTCGCAGATGATTTCGTCCATGCGAAGTACTCAGGAAGGTGCCGCCTATTTTGACGGTGGCAGGGCCGAAAAAATCTTCCAGGGACAACTAGATCAAATCCTCTCCGAAAAATTGTCCGAAGCCAGCGCTTCCAAAATCTCAGACCCTATGTTCAAACTGTTCCAGTTGAGACGACAATAGTTTAATCGCAGATTCGTTTTTGGGAGTTCTGGAATTGATTTGGGGACAGTCGTGAATTCAGGAGATGAGGCACCAAATCCTTATGCAACGCCAAAACTCACGGATGCGAGTGTCCCATGGGGAATCGAAGTCAACCGATCGCTTCCGCTGAATGTCCATCTCGCTTTTTCTGCAACACTCTATCGGCGTTTCCGGTTATCAGGCTGGATGTGTTCTGCAAGGCTTTGAGTGGCACGGAACTTAGCTTTTCTGTAAAATGAACCTATTGAGATCAGTCAAGGAGAACGAAATGGTTATTAGAGGTACGGTTCAGGATGGTCTGATTCGAATCAATGTGAAAGGCATTTTGCCTGAAGGCTCAAGTGTTTTGGTCACTCCGATCGAGACAACGCAGGCGGATTTTGGGTCGATATACGATCTCAAGGCCGCAAAGGCGAAAATCCGTGAAGTTATTGACCTTCCGTCTTTAGGTCCAGATGACGGCTTTAAAGGCAGTGATCACGACAAAATTCTATACGGCGATACAGAATGATTTTTGTCGACACAGGTGTTTGGTTTTCTCTGTTCGTCGACAAGGAGCCTTCACATTCGCGAACACTGGAGTGGTTTGAATTGGTTGCGGAACCACTCGCGACAAGTGATTACGTAGTTGACGAGACGCTGACGTTGTTGTTGATGAGAAACGAGCACTCCAAGGCTCTCAAATTTGGAAAATCTGTTGTTGAGGAGCGGGCAGCAATTTTGACATTTGTGGACGAAAACCAGTTCAATCGCAGCTGGATATTATTCCAAAAACTTTCGGCGGTGGGACTTAGTTTTACTGATTGCACTTCGCATATTGTTGCTCGTGATTTAGGCGTGAATAAAATAGCGTCGTTCGATCGCCATTTTTTGACGACCGGACATTTTGAGATATTTCCGTAGCACATCACTCAATGCAAATCAAATGCTTGGATGTCCGAAAGAACAAGTTTCCTTGGCTAACCGCTGCGGACGCAAAGCATTCTTCCTGCAAAGCGTTCGTTGCCACCAACTCGAACTTAGGGCCTGGACGAACGACCTTGGTTACGCCGGCATCCGACGTAAAGTACACGAGCCCCGCAGCCGTAACCGGCGAAGTGCTGTAGTGTCCTTCCAAGCGAGTCACCCACAACTGCTCGCCGCTAACAGTGTCATAACAACTTGCAACCCCTTCATCGCTCGTCAACAAAAAGAAATTACCTACGACAATCGGCGATGGCACATAAGCACAATTGCGTTTGGAACGCCAAACGATATGAGACTCCGTTACGTTGCCAGTTCCAGTTGGGTCAATCGCCAGGATATGCTTGTCTGGATACCCGGCGGTTAAGAAAACTCGACTCCCGTCGTCCACCAGCGATGCCACGAACTGTTCTGTGGGGCCATCCATATTCCAAATCAGTGCCGCGGTTCTCGGATCGTAACTCGTAACGGACTTATCCCCGGAAAGGATCATCTGCGTCTTTCCGCCAAACTGCCGGACGATGGGCGTGACATAGCTTCGCGTTTTGTTGGACCGAGGGATCTTCCATACTTGGCGACCCGTCTTTTTTTCCAAAGCAACAATATAAGACTCGCCATCGTGGTCTCCATTAATGATGAGAAGGTCTTCAAAAATGACCGGGCAACTGCAAAAACCATGCACACTCACAAACTCGCCAGGTTGAACCATCCAGCGCTGGTTGCCCTCGAAATCGTAAGCGGCAACCACCATCTCACCCAGTGAGACTTCGCGCGGTTTCGAGACGTTGGTTGCCGTCACCATTCTGTCACTTGATTTCAAGAAAGTGACGTAAACCAATTCTCCATCGGTTGCCGGCGTGCTCGACGCGTAGCTGTTCAGTCCATGCTTGGTCTCCAGCGGTGATTCGATTACGGTCTTTTGCCAAACCTTCTGCCCGCTGTTTCGATCCAAAGCGATTAGGACACGAGCTTTGATCTCGGGAATGCAACTCACGATGAAAATTCGGTTCTCCCACACGATCGGTGAAGCGTGCCCTTCACCTAACAGTTCCACTTTCCATCGGACGTGTTCCTCCGAATTCCAACGTGTGGGCAAGTTGGTTTCATGGCTGGTACCGTCCTCTTGCGGTCCCCGCCAACATGGCCAGTTTTCAGCGGCGAAACTGCGGTAGGGATAAGTGAATACAACGAAGAAAAAGAACAGCAGTTGTGATCGCATTTTGAGCATGGTGGGCCTAGTGGTTGGGTGTTTGATAGTGTAGTTCGGCACTCCGTGCCCAATTCACGGCACGGAGTGCCGTGCTACACTCTTTGTGCCAACCGCGTTAGACATCGTAACGGTAGTGGACTTCGTCAATTCCATCTTCATAGTAGTCGATCAGTCGACCGGAAGTCTTGAATCTCGCGGCGGTGACCAACGTTGAGGCGTTTGCGACATCCGACGGAAAGGCCATGTAAATTGTCCTGCCACCCCAGCCACGCACTTCGTCAAAGATGCGTTGGAAGTCCTGCGGCTTGGTGCCTTGGCCTTGTGTAACCAACTCCCAAGCTAACCAATAGGCATCGTTGGTTTCGGGGATTTCGTCCACGTCGGTCAGTTTGATATCGTCGAGATTGAGCACCGCGTCGCCGACTTCGCGAGGGGCAAGTCGCATACCATAAACAAGCATCGACTCGCCGGGCGCATAGTAGTCAGGCTGCCGAATCTCTTGCATAAACCCGACTTGCATGTAAGTATCTCGAGCATCGCGATAGATGTCCCCTTCTTCCGGATCGATGTAGTCGCTGGCATGGACGAACGCTTTGCGGGCATCCTGCTCCTTCATGATTTCGATCATCCAATTCAGCATGCGCGTCCCTTTTCCAGAGCGGCGGTGATCGCGTTGCAGATAAGTCCACGAGAGCCCAAACGAACCATCGGTATCTGGAATGTGCTTGGCGCCAACGACACCGATCACGGCGCGGCTTTCGCATAAGCAAAACTGGCCGTCGATTCCCCGTTGATACGTTTCTTGGGCTTCTGCCGCATCGTCCTCGTCATAGTCATGAATAATCCGCAACGCCACGGGAACGTCATTGGCCATCATCGGTCGCAATTCAAGATTGCCTTCGGCTCGACGATACATATTGCTAAAATTCCTTAAAAGTTGGATGGAAAAGCCGAATCTGATCAGCCCCAGGATGATAAACAAGATTCCTAGAATGGTAAACTGAGTTGACGAAACAAATCACGTCTCCGACGTTGTTGTTACTCACAACTGAAATAGGAAGATTTGTTGGTAGGAATATTTCTCGAGTCCAATTCTGGCTCGTCAAGAGCAAGCGGACAGACTGCTCAGCTATTCTTGGCTTCGGCTAAATCCCCTCGCGTTATATTGCGGCGGTCTACCCTTCCGGCTTGAATTTTTTCAGCGATGAAATCGACTGCAACTTGTACGTTGATTTTAGGACTGCAGGAGAATAAATCGATGCACATGGCCTGATGCTCCGGCCAAGTGTGTGCAGCCAGGTGCGATTCGGCAATAACAACGACCCCGGATAGGCCGTGGGGCGAAAACTGATGGAAGCAACTTTGAACGACCGTGGCCCCTGCCAATTCTGCAGCCTGGACCAAAATCGATTCCAGAATCGAGCCCTCCGTTGGCAAATGGGAGCACTGATAAAAATCCACTAGCCAATGCCAGCCTAGGACGTGGTTCTTTTTCGTGAACAGCGATTCATTTTCAAACGGTACCATAAAAACCTAGCAATAGTAAAATTTGGGCCGCTTTCTCGGTGGCGTATTCATTCTGCTGCGGGTACCTGAACACGCGAGCCAACCAGCACGTCAAACAAGGGAGAGGCCATCAGCGTAGTGACCACCGCCATGATAACCAAGATCGCGAAAAGTGCTTCGCTAATCACGCCGCGTTGCAGTCCAATATTGATAATGATCAATTCCATCAGCCCGCGGGCGTTCATGAGGGTGCCTATTCCAAGGGCTTCGCGATTAGGCAAGCCTGTCAGACGGGCGGCCAACCAACAAGCCCCAAATTTACCAGCAATGGCAGCAACAAGTACCAATCCGCACATTCCCCAAAGATACGACGTGTTGAGCAAGCCGATCTTGGTATTTAAGCCCGAGTAGGTAAAGAATAAAGGTAAAAGGAGCGCAACCGCCAAGGGCTGAATCCTGGCAATCAAATCCTTAGCCATGGCTCCGCGGGGGATGCACGCTCCGATGACAAACGCACCAAAAACGGCATGCAAATGGATTTTATCTGTAAACCAAGCACCAAACGACATGACGACAAGCCCCACTACAAATCCCGTATCGCTCAAGGTGCCGTCTTTCTCGATCCACCATTGTTTGCAGCGATCCAGCAACGGCCGCACAACGGCCAGGGCCACCACCACAAACAACAGTCCGCTGATGATGCTTCCGGCTGCATTGCCGATATTGGAGTCAAAGCTGGCTAGCACTATCGCCAGCAAGCACCAAGCCATGGCGTCATCGATCGCCCCAGCCCCTATAGCGACAGTTCCCATCAGCGTTCCAGCCAACCCCTTAAAATGAATGATCCTGGCCAACATCGGAAAGGCCGTGATGCACATCGACGCGCCTAAAAACAGCATGGCCTCTGTAAGTTTCGTCTCTTTTGGGAATAACTCCGTGTAGTTGAAAAAATACCAACCTAGGCCTGCCCCCAAAACAAAGGGTGCAAGGATTCCCGCCAATGATACGGCGAGCGAGCTTTTGAAATGGCTGCGGACAATGTCGACTCGAAACTCCAGTCCGACCACAAACATGTACAACGCAAGCCCTAACTGCGATGTTGGAAAAAGATAGCTCTGCGTATCTCTTTTCACTTGCTTGCTGTCCCAGGGAAAGAGCGCTTGCTGCCACTCGGGCCAGAACAGGCCAAACAAGGATGGACCAAGCAACACGCCTGTTATCATTTCAGCCACCACTTGCGGTTGCCCTAATCGTTTCGCAATCATACCAACCACACGGCAGGCGACCAAAATGACCCCGATTTGGAAAAAAAACTGGACCGCTAAATTCACGTTGTTGACAGGATTCATGGCGTCGTCAGAAATCGTTTTGAAAGTGTTATGACCAAGGGTTCTTGCGTTGATCGTGCGGCTTGCGAGCACGTCTCAATAACGATCCCAATTGCTCGAGTTCCAGCTTGTCCAGATGGCCCAACTGTTTTGAATGGCACTGTTGCAAAGGCTCAGCAATCTCTCCCAGCAAAGCAAGCCCGCTAGAAGTAATGCTGATCAGTACCATCCGTCGATTTTCTGGCGGACGCGTCCGTTGAATGAACGAAGACGCTTCCAATTTGTCCAACATGCGAGTGATGTCAGGTGCCTTGGAAATCATGCGATCGGCGATCGTCAGGGTCGGAACCGAGTCCGGATGGTGGGCTGCAAGCAACCGCAGGACGTTGTACTGCTGAGAGGTAATTCCCCTAGGCCCGAAAACCTCGTCTTCCATCGAGCGCAGCCGGTCATAGGTCCGCCAAAGATTGAGGTACACCTCTTGTTCAAGCGAATCAAACTTAACCTGCGTACTTTTCTTTCCCTCGCTCATTCCGGAACTATAGTTGTTTGAACGAGTGTTGTCTAGACAATTTTCAAACAGCGGAGCCTGCACCTTTGCCTGGAAGGCCAGCTACAATGTCACCCAAGGCGAGCGGCAGGGTGAAAACGCAAGCCAAAAGGTAAAACGCAAGCCAAAAGGTAGCAGGCACATTCCATGTGCCGTAGCTTACGGCGGACGGCACATGGAATGTGCCTGCTACCTCAGCACTAACGAACCTGCCGGTCACCTAAAGGGATTTTTCCAGGAACTTTCTTCTCAAATCAGTATCCTAGTTTGGTTGTTTCCTTCGTTTCGCAAAAGTTATCATGAGCGCTCCAAATCAAGATATCGACGATCTCCTGAGCGGCATGCTGGATGGCATGCTGACTTTTGAGGAATCGATATTCTTGGAACGGGAAATGGCGAATGACCCAACCCTTCAAGCCAAATTCGACGAATTGAGTTTCCTTAGGCGTTCGCTTTTGAGCGGCAGAACTGTGGCCACTCTAGGACCGAATTTTGCGTCTTTTGTCACGCGGTCCGCAAGAGCGCGGGTTAAAGAAAATGAGCAAGCTGCTGCTAAGCCCCAGGATTCAGGGAATCCAGAAACGGCTATAAGCGAACAAGCTGACCGTGTTGCCAAAACCCGGAATCACCACCGATGGCTGCGATGGATCTACGTCGGTGCCGTATCGATCGCAACATGTGTCGTACTTCTCGTGTTTTCCATGCCTAAACGGGACGATAGCAACGTAATCTCAGACTCCTATTCGGTACAGGAAAAGCAAAGTTCTGGCTCGACTGAAACAACTAGCCATGACTTAGCCCTTACGGACGACCAGCTCGTTAGGGAGATTGCGAAGGACGTCGTAGAAAGGATGGACAACAGACCAGTTGATCGAGAGACCGTCGCGGAAGCGTTGCCAAAAAACGCAATACACCCTGAAGTGACAGACCGTCAAATCGCAGATTCCAAGTCCGTTTCATCGAAAACCGAAGCGGACTCAAAACCGAAGGCAATTGAATCGAACCTTAGATATTTCTTGTACGTTTGTGACGTGACTGTCACCCAATCTGCCGTTGAGAGTCGAACTCTGGAAAGAATTCTGGAAAAGCATCAGATTGTTTACACGGATGACTTGGCAATAAGCGATGACCAGTTGGCGATGTTGGAGAAATCTAAATTGGCTGGCGGATATAGCGTTGCGAACTCGGACAAGATGGGAGTTGTTTTCCTTCGATCCTCCGGGCGCCGACTCGGTTCTGCGATCGAGGACATCATCTTCCAGTATCAAGATTTCCCGGAATTTGCGCACAACATGTCCACTGATCGATCTGCAACCGAGCTCGTCAAGCAGCTGAGCCAAATCAAAGTGGCAGAGAGTTCTGGTGGCGTGGCCCAACGCTTTGCACTCCCCAAAGCGCCTGGAGTTTCTTATCCGTTTGCGTCTTCGGCACGCGCGGGAAAGCCGATGCCTAAGGAAAAGCGGCTTGAGAATGGGAAAAAGCAACCGCTCCTTTCTGGCGATGGAATGGCGAACGCCTTGATTCTGCTAAGACCGGCAAAAGAGTAACTCCGGCTGAGTTGGCCCACGAATCACGCGAATGCAAGCGAATGAAACCGTAAATTCAACTTAAGTGTTGTTTTTTTATCAAATACAACGTAAAGTCTCTAGAATCGCCGCTGGCTGTCCAGGACGGCATGTTTTTTCACTTCCGGGTCTGCCAGGGTTCGCGTGCATTCTTTCGATTCAGGTATTTATCGGAGCATTTGATCATGGTTCATCGTCAAAATCGTGGTTTCACCTTGGTGGAACTATTGGTTGTTATTGCAATCATTGGAATTCTAGTTGGGCTTCTGTTGCCAGCCGTTCAGGCAGCGAGGGAAGCCGCCCGTCGCATGCAATGCTCCAACAATATGCATCAATTGGGTATTGCACTGCATAATTATGCCGATGCTCACAAAAAATTCCCTCCGGGCACGATAGGTCGTAACCCGACCAACCCTGCGAATTATCTTTCGAAGCGAACTCCATTTATTCGGTTCATGCTGGATTTCCTTGAGCAAGGAAATCGCGGAAGAGTCTACGACGACAATCTGAACTGGCACCTTCAACCCGCCGCAAATTGGCCCATCGTCTTCTCATTTCTGCCCACTTGGCAATGTCCGAGTGACGAAACCTATCGGATGGAAAACAATTCCTTTTTGGACTACAAGGGGAATTATGGTGTGAACTGGGGTGCACAGACTCAAGTTGTTACGACGCCCACTTTGCAAGGGCCTTTCTACTATCACTATGGTGCTCGATTTGCTGACATTACCGACGGGACTAGCAACACCTTTGCCATGCTGGAAATGCTACAAGCTCCGTCCTTCTCAGCAGACCCGATAGATCGTCGCGGTCGACCCTGGAACGAGGATTCGTCCTGTTATCAAATAAGCGCCGATCTGTCCCCCAACAGTCGTGCGCCCGACCGAGGTGTTTGTGTGAATCGTCCCGAAAAGAAATTGCCATGCATAAGCGGTGGCAGCATCGGCCAGTTTACTCTTGCGGCACGAAGTCGCCATACGGGTGGCGTGCAAGTCATGATGTGCGATGCCTCCGTGCAATTCCTTTCGGATTCGATCGACATATTGTCTTATCGCGCACTCAGCAGTCAAGCCGGTGGTGAAGTCGCACAGGTGCAGTGATTAGTGTCGCCTTTCGCCCCGCGAAAGTCCGACTCGTTACCGCATTTCTGTAGGGCAACCGGATGTTACTTCGTTTAACCGCCTGGACATCGCCACGCGTTTTCTACTGCTCGATGCCCGTTGTGCACGCGGTGAAACGAAAAGACTTTGTGTAGTTACCTTTAGGTCTTGGAAAGAGGTTTAAGGAATGTTCCGAATTTGCATCGAACGATCCACTTGGATTTGCCTATCGATCATGATTGGCGTTACCCTCCTCACCATGACAGGGTGCGGTCCAGGCGACAATAGACAGTCTTTAACAGGAACGGTTTCCTGGCAAGGCAAACCACTTCCTAGAGGAGTCATTACGTTCTACCCCAAAGGTCAGGGGTCTACCGTAGGTTGCGAGATCATCGAGGGGAAGTTCTTGATCGAGATGGTCAATGGAGCTACTCCAGGCAAATACCGTGTAGAAATTGTGGCGTTTCGCCCGACGGGAAAATCAGAATTTGATATCGACCAAAACAAACAAGTTTCAATCGAAGAGCAATACTTGCCAAAGCAATTCAATTCGGACTCGATCCTTGACGCAGAAGTGAATGGAACTAAGTCAAACACCTTTGGATTTGACCTGAAACCAAGCAAATAATTCATGGCTTCAGCGCACTAGGCCTGCTTGAAATAGTGCTTCGCCGATTGGCCGTTCAGTGCCAAGATGCCCCAGATCCCGATCGGTATTCCAAGCAGACCGCATGACGTGAGGCATGGAATGCACATGACAACCGCTCCCACTTTGGCCGTTCCGATCCCCTTCCGGCGTAGCATATTGATGCCCGCCCAACCAATTAACGATTGAAGTAATCCGGAGACTGCAGATGCGACGATAACTCCGAAAAAACCAAAATAAAACCCTGTCCGCTCGGATTCGGTGGCGTTCGGTGGCGGTACCGCTCCACCACTGGCGTACTGCGTTATTCCACTGAAAACAATTAAGATGGAAAGGCCGAAACTCATCAGCGCCAGGATGATGAACAAGATTCCTAAAACCGTAAACTGAGTTGACGATTCATTCCCGGGATTCGGCATGTTGGGCTGGGGTTGCCGTGGATCATGGCTGTAGGGATTTGGGTTTTCAAACTGGGAAAAAGACATGTGGATTCTTCCATGTTGGTGTGGCTGTGGTATCGGATTTCTCAAGGGCTCAACAGACGTCGAAGTATTGTATAGTGAATTGGTTTGTGTGTGTGCCGTGGTTAAGTCGCTCCGCCGACTTGAGTCCATGAGGCCAAGAATCACCCACACGGATGAGGGCGCGAAATGATAGTTATCACTCGGCTCGGGCGTAAATTTATTGGTGGGTTCGGAGCGGTTCGGAGGGAGGGGAGCCGTATTTCACTGCGGCTTTCCTACCTCTAGCGTTTCAGAGCCGTCTGCTAACTCATGGGCTTTGTTGCGACAAGATCGGTACCGAATTCGGATCTCGCGTCGTGATTTTCGACTGTGCTTGTTTCGTGTGTTTCGTGGTGCTACTTGTTATGTTCCGCCACCGGCTGCTTAACAGACGGAGTCAGGGCTAGGCGAAAGCCGAAGCCGAACGAGCGAAACGTCGGGTCTAAAGTGATGCGCCAAGCCGACCGGCAATGCGCCGCGCCGAGGAACCAATTGCCACCACGGAACACCCGAAACGAGCCACCTTTGGAAATCACCGGATCCACAACGGCTGTTCCCTCATAGTCACTGTACCAATCATGCGTCCACTCATAAACATTACCATGGGTTTCAGGTTCTCACGCAGCAGTGGTTGGAATTCAGAATTCTGCACGACCAATTGCCCGGCCACAAACTGCACGTCCTGCTCGGTCCACGAAGCCGCTTCTGATTCGGGAACGTAATCTGCTAGCGCCGCCGCCGCACGAAAGCGGCTTTTGGCTTCGGCTTTTTCGTCTCGCAGGATGGCTCGTAACTTTTCTGTGAGTTCCAAAGAGTATGGACGTAGTTATTGACGAATCGGAGCGATGTAAGCGACCTTGTTGCTGAACAGTTCTTCCAACAGCGGTTCGACCAGTGTTTTATCGCGAGAGACCATCGCGAGTCGTGCGTGCAACTGCGAGCGTTTTTCGTCAACTGTCTTGGCCTCCATAAAGACCAGTGGCGACAGATAACCAGCAGCAGCCTTTTTTACATCGAGTTCTTGGACAATCTCCGGCACTCGGGCAGGTTCGGCGCTGATAAGTTTTCCAACAAGTCCTTCGATCCGGGTAGCTTCCTGCCGCCGAAGGACTTGCCCCCAAACCACGATCCATACTGCAACGAGTGCAGTTAAAGACGCTACGGCAACGCCTGATCGTAGAGTGTGGACCTTTTCCGCGCGATTCATCATTTCCCGCTGGAGGTTTGTCCAATGTTTGCTACCGGTCAGCATGCGAATGCTAGACCATTCGGTCAGCGATGGCAGATATCGGTTCTCTGATTTCGCATTCCACAATGCCGATCGCTCTGCGAGGATGAGTTCCGCACGGCCTTTGCGAGTTTCTTTCTGCTTTCGCGTCAGCCACTCTCGTACTGAGGGCACCAGATAGTCGTGCGTGAGCTTATAAAAGTTGGACGTTTCTTTTTCAAACTTCGAACATCCCTCTTCAAACTTCCCTCCACCGTCTGGTTCAGTTGGAGTAATGATCCGCTCTTGATCGAGTATTCGCACGACTTCCGCAAAACGATTTGTCTCATTTTGATATCCAGTGGCGTCGCGCAACGAACTCTCCGGCCACGGAAGACACGGAAAAAAGTGAAACAATGGGGGACATGATCGCAAGTGAAGGTGTTTTGCTTCCGGTCCTCAATATGGAATGGAGCAGCGGTGGTCAGTTGCCATCGCGGACGTCAGTCGGCCGAGCGACTGACCTACGGTCACAAACTCTCACGACGCATGCTCGTTGACGCTGTGAGACTCTTGCCGGACATGAACATGGACGACCCCATCCAACTGACACTGTTTGCGTCTGCCGAAACCGTTACGGTAATCGTGGAGCCGGGGGCTGCACTCGACACAGAACTTGGAGAAATGGTAACGCTTCCGGTCACGCCAGAACTGGACAACATCTGCAAAACGTCGGCTTGGACACTCGACGACGTGGCTGCAGGTAAAGACGCTTGACGTGCGCCTTCACGCGATGCCGTCACCAGCAATTGTTTTACCATGGTCATTCGACCGATGTCGATCAGCCCCATCGTGAACAGGATCATGAGCGGTGCAACAAGTGCGAATTCCACGAGCGCAGCGCCGTTGCGGCGTCTCGATCTCGACGATCGCCGTGGTTGCGTCGATCGAACACATCGCATGCCGATTCGTTTGGATTGCTTCCATTTGGATGTCATAATGCCAGACCGTATCGAGAGATTAAACACTATTTCACAAGCACAACGGGCGAATAAATGGAGTCGCTCCAAACGCGTGTCGAGTCACCAACCACCACATTTCGAGCAATGACCGAGGCAGGTTGAACAATCAAATACTTGGAACTCATGGATCCCGTGAGCTTCACAGCCATGATGCGTACGCCAACCCAACGAACGATGGTATAGTTTGCGTTGTTGCCGTTTCCGGTTACCGATGAAAACACTGGAATGATACGTGTCTGACCAATGATGGAGGCAAGTTCGTCTTTGACTCCTGCACTAATTCCTGTGTCGCCGTTGAGCGTCATCGAACCATTTCCGTCTAGTACCAAGGGTTTTCCAAGAGCAAAGAGATCCTGCGACGAGATTCCACCCGTAATCTGACGCGAGAGGTCGGCAGTGCTATTGTTGCTGCTCCCGATATCAACGGTGCCTCGATTTCCTGGGCTTCCTGTTCCTTGTGGATATAAGTTCACTTCTTTGATCCCGTCTGTTCCACCTGTAACCGATGAGTTGCTAGCGGTGAATTTATAGCTGTCCGTTCCGCCACCATTCAGAAGTGCGATCCAAGTTTGCTCATCGAGTGCGAACGGTAACAGATTTAGGTTTGCCGCCCCCGACGCTGGGGAGTTGAATCCCTTGATTTGCATAGCGGTCGCAGCAGTAGACTCGACGATCATGTCACGACCGGTCTGTCCAAAGAACCGTGCGAAAAATAATGGGACTTGACCATTGCTGGCTTCATTCTTTCGAACGCGAGCTCGAACGGCCCGATACGGATTGTTAGAATCAGTACTTAGCGTTGCGTTAGACTCTAGCGAGGACAAATACCCAATAGTTATGTCGGTTTCCTGGCCCGCTATCGACAGCGAAGGGGCCGAATTGCAGACCAAATTCAAACTGGCTATGTTCTTGGCTGCATCGTTAACTGCATCCAGCGACGCACTCGAATTGCCACTCTGAGCAGCGGAATCCACCATCTGCCATGCTCCAGCCAATGCGGCTGCATCAGCCGTCCGTCTGGCTTCCGCCTTCGATGCTGCGATATACCCAATGTCGATGGATAACGCCAACATGCTCACCAGTACACCCATCAAAAATGCGGCCAGAATAATGGCTGCACCACGGCGGCGTCTTGCTTCCCGTGACAATGAGCCGCGTTTACGGTGTTTGGAAATTGTCTGCCCCATAATAATGACCTTTTAGTACCTTGATGTGTATCTTTCGCAATTCAAAAACCATGGGGCGTGGTTCAGGCAAAACGCACTTTTATTCCTATTGAACGAGTAAATTGACTGAGGATTCAATCACTTGACCTTGATCGGTGAAGTACCGGACCTTCGCGAGTTTGAGCAACGCGACTCGATTGGCCGCAAAGCCTACACCTGACCATTCAACAGATTTGTTTGGGCGGTATCCATTCAAATCATTCACCGTCGACGCGTAGCGAACCAACGTATCCTTTCCGCCAAAATCCCCCCAGCTCTGCGACCTACCATCCTTGATCGCGAACACCAACTCTTCTTTAAAGATCGCCATAACCTGTGTCCATTTAAGCAATTCGCCGTTGGCGGATAACTTCATTCCATTGCAGCTAACCTTGTCATCCATGACGCTCGCGCCTTGGTAGGCTCTGGTTTGAAAGCCACCCCCCAGATAGTCCTCTTTTTGCGCGTGATTGAAATTAGCGCCAAAGTGCTGATCTTCAAGGGAATCGCCTGGGCTCATCCAAGTGCTGATTTGAGGTGAGTTTTGCAACGGGTTGGGAGTCGTGACGACCAACTCCCAGTCTTCCTCGACACGCAGTATTCTGGGCTCTGCGCTCGAAGCAAAGCCCGAGATCAGACTACTCACCAAACACCCAACAGCCATTCGGGTAAAGTTACTCATTCGGATTGCCTTGATCATGGTGTTGCCATCGCATACGTGCATGCTCGACGCTGTCTCAGAGTTAAGAAACGCCGCAACTTAAACCTAGGTCATGAACACATTGGTAACATCGAATTTCGGAAAGAATCCTAAAAAGTCTAGATACCGCCCGAATTGAATTTTGCTATCCGATGCGGTTTGCCGTAGTCAAGTCGCTCCGCCGACTTGAGTCCTCGGTAAACGAAGCGACTCGCCCGATCGGCTACTCAGTTTCGCCCAAAGCTAAGGAAACCACGAAATATACGAAATACACGGAAGAGAATGAAACAACAGTCGACGTGGTCACAACCAATGGTGTGTTGCTGCCAGACCTCAAATCGGAAAAGAACAACGGCGATAGGTTCGCATCGCGGAAGTCAGTCGACGGAGCGACTGACCTACGATTTCGTTCTCAACTTCTGCAAGAGAACCGTAAAGCGAAACTCATCGCGCAACGGCTTCAAATCGGGATCTGCAGAGATTCGAAACGGATCGAGATAGCCGTCCTTAACCGAACGCTCCAATGCCGTTAACGCTTCGTCAATGAAGGTAGCCTTGTCGTCCCCATCCGAATTGCGTGCCAGTTGCGATAACGCACAAGCCCGTTCCAAGTGAATCTCTGGATTCGCATTGATCAAAGCGCCAAGCTTATCGCTCAATTCTTTTGCCGTCTTTCCATTGCCTACGCGTGCTTCAGCTAGCATCAAAAAGAAACCGTTCTTCTCGTCAGGTGAGACTTTGTATAGGTCCGCTGCCAAGCCGCGAGCACGCTCGAAGTGACCAAGCGCTTCGTCTTTCTTTCCCTGCAGATCGCGCAGCGTTCCCAAATTGTAGAGCGCAAAGGTCAGCGATCTCTTTAAGTCCGACTTTTCTGGGTCTGACTGATAGGCGTCGTTGCATAACTTGACCGCGTCGCTCAAGATCGGGGCGGCAGAATCAAGTCGATCAAGCCAAATCAAAGATCGGCCATACAAAGCTAACTGCCCCCCCAGTTCCGATTTCAAACGAAGGATGTTTGGATTGCGTTCAAGTTCCGAACGACGACTTGCAATCGCCGCATCGTATTGCACGATCGCTTCCTCGGTCTTGCCAAGTCGCATCAAAACGTAAGCTACACCTAAGATCCCCTTATCAATCATGACCTTTAGTTCGGATGTTTGAAGATCCCGTTTTTCGGCATCCAGTCCGGCAAATCCTGGTTTCGACTCTATATTTTTAAGCACCGCCTGATTGGCGGCAACCGCTTCACCAAAAACGACAGCCGTATCGGCAATCCGTCCTTGCCGCAAGTATTCGACGCCCAAGTTCTGATTGATGGCGGCCAAGACTTGTTGCACTTGATTGGAATCCGTTGGGATTTCCTCGGGTTTCGGATTCTTGACAATGTCGCGAACGATCTCGCGTGCCTCCAAGAGTTTCAGCTCGACTCCCTTGGGGTTATCTAGCTGCCGCTGAATGACCGACGCAGCCGTTAGAATCTTGGCGAGATTCATCCGTGACGCGTCCGTTCCTTCCTTGACGACGATCCGCTCGCGTCCCATCTTTTCAAGTTTTGTGAACTCCTGATCGGCCTCCTTGACCCTATCTAACAGCGAAAATGTGGTGGCGATTTTATGGCGAACCGCCATCAGCGTTGGAATGGCTTTGCCACGAACGCCACCTGTCATCCCGAGGTCCATTTCGTCCCATTTTTTGGACAACGCTTCCATGATCGCAATGCGAATCCCGCTTGAGCCCGGCTGTTGCATCAATTTGGTATCAACATCGGTAACCACGAATTGGATATTTTGCAGAGCCAAATTGGCTTGTTTAATGGCCAGTTCCGCGTTCTCTTCCGCTAAAACTTGCTGTTGGTTAGCAATCACTCTTTGCTTGTCGGCTTCGTTACGTTGTTTTTCAGCTTCGTTGCGTTGATCCTTGGCTTCGTCGCGTTCCTCCGCGATTACCAGGGCCTGTGCGGCCGTCATTTGCCACGCGGCAAGCGAGACAACCGCGGTTGCAATCACAAAGAAACTTGCGATAGCCGTGGGCCAAGCGATCTTGGGATTGCGGCGGCACCAACGTGTCAATCGTTCCCAATGACTGATGGGCCTCGCCAGAATCGGTTCGCCATTGACGTATCGCCGAAGATCTTCACCAAGTTCTTTACAGCTTTGATAGCGATTGGCGGGCTCCTTCTGCAAGGCTTTTACGCAAATGGTTTCCAAGTCGATCGGAACGCCCGGTTGCAATTCACGCGGTTGAACAGGGTCGCGGTGAATGACCTGCACCAAAGTATCCAACATACTATCCGATACAAAGGGTGCCCGCCCCGTGATCATTTCATACAGAACCGCGCCTAACGAGTAGACATCGGAACGCGGCGAGATGGCAGCCGTGTCGCCTCGAGCTTGTTCGGGTGGCATGTAGCTGGGCGTCCCCATAACGGCTCCATCGCGAGTCACCTGATCACCCGTATCAAGCTTCTTCGCTAACCCGAAGTCAGAGATCTTCGGCCGCTTCTCTGCATCGAGCAAAATGTTTGCCGGTTTGATA
>JANMLD010000296.1:0-10132 GCA_031372345.1 Pirellula sp. | reverse complement strand
ACGGATAGTGATACCGCAAGCACAGGCCAGATACGACCGCCAGGTTTTTCTTCTTGGCTTCTTCACAGCTACGAAGCACGGAATGCACACCTGTTGCATCGACCGCGCAGGGCTTTTCTGCAAAAACATGTTTGCTGGCCGCAATGGCAGCCTGCAAATGCAATGGGCGGAAATGCGGCGGGGTCGTGAGCAACACAACGTCGACATCGCTTTCCAACACTTGCTTGTACGCATCGAAGCCAACGAATTGCCGCTCAGGTGGGACATCGATTTTTGACTCTAGTCCCTCGATTTTGTTAAGGCTTTTGAGGCTCGTGTTCAAGCGATCTTTGAAAGCGTCCGCCATAGCGGTGAGTTTCACACGGCTATCGGCCATGAGTGCCTGAGTCGCGGCCCCGGTGCCACGTCCGCCGCAGCCGATCAGCCCGACTTTCAGGGTGTCGTCCCCGGTCACGTGAACTGCCGAACAAAGTTTAACTGCGCCAGCAATCGATCCGCTGGCGGCCAACGTTGAGGTCTTCACGAATTCGCGCCGCGAGGTTGCCAGGATATTTGGTTTGGATGAAGTCATTAGTCTTGTTCTCGTTTAACCCCGAGCCGTAGGCGACGGCTATTGTGTTTAGGGCCGAAGGCCCGGTAGTTTGCCTAGCCCAGGCCAACGGCCTGGGAATGGGCAAGACGCAATCCATTAGGGCTGAAGGCCCCGTAGTTTGACAAATTGCCGGGCCTTCAGCCCTAACTAGTCTTGTGTCTGCGTGTCACCCAGGCGGTTTGCCTGGGCTAGGTAAATGGTTGGGTCTTTGGCCCGAAATACATCATAACTTGCAACATCAAAAAGCGTACGCGAGGGACAATTTCGCGCGTCCCTCACTTACGTTTCGGGTTGGGATTGACTCACTTACGTTTTGGGTTGGGATTGACTCACTTACGTTTTGGGTTGGGATTGACTCACTTACGTTTTGGGTTGGGATGACTCACTTACGTTTTGGGTTGGGATTGGTTGTTCTCACATCGCCGTTCGCCTTAGTAGTGTACCACCGAGTCGCCGCGGAGATGGGTAGCTACGTTCGAAGGTGGCTCTCTATTTCGCTGCGATTGTGCCAGAGGTAGAGGATACGGGATCGCAGTGGTGGATGAACCTCGCCAGGGCTCTCCGGCACTCGAAAAAGAAGTAGGTTCGGTCGGTTTTCGATCATGGCAATCAGTTTTCGCATGCCCTCTTCGTTGAATTGAACTTGCGTGGGGTTCGATAGCAATTGCTCCCAATCGAGTCTTGGCTCGGATTGGATTTTCGCAATTTTCTTGGCCTGTTCTTCCAGTTCCGCCGCCGAGTCAGCATCCACATCGCTATTCCACATGTACCTCAACAGGCCACCGATGGACTTCGAATTTGTCGCTGCCCGATGATTCAATTCGCGATTGACTTTGTCAGCGATCTCTTCGCGTGTGGCGTGACCGTAAGGGATGCTAGACGTGATGGCGTCGATAAGCTCGGACGGATTGAAATTGCCAGCTACCTTGGACAAAATCGCTTGCTGCATCACCAAGCACTCGACTTCCGCGGATTGGCCAAGCTTAAGCAACCCGTGGATGGATGGAAAAACGCCTGCAACTTGAGCGCCAAAATCGTCGCACAGGAATTCAATGGCTGTCGCGTTTCTTGTGTACGGGAGCGACGAGAGCCACCACGACAGCCAGGGTACTCCCATCAAAATGGCGTATCCGAAATAGCTGCCCAGTCCAACGCGTTGCACAACCAGGATTCCAAGTAGAGAACCCAATGCGACGGTAACGACTCGAAACCGATCGATGATGAGATAGTACTTGTAATAGTGTCCCAACTCGTGACCGATTAGGTCCTGAATCTCGGCGGGCTCCATTTTGTGGAGGACTTGGCGATTCAGGTAGATACCATTGAGTGATTTGAATAGGCTTCCAACGCCCACATGCATCGCGCCAGCATTCAAGGATCGGCTGGCCACAATATAAACAGGCAAGTCTTCATCAGGCAATCGGAGCTTTGCCAACGTCTCGCGAAAGAGGGACTGTAGCCGGTATTTATCGTATTGTCCAAATCGAGTGCTTTCTTTCAGATCTTGGATTCGCTTTTTTTGGGTCGCTAAATGAATCAATAACGATGAAGCAAAGGGACAGACCATGGCACCGATGGCGACCGTGGTTAGGATTGGTTCACGTAGGACCCAGCCCCAGTCCACCATGACTGCAACGATTCCGATCAAGGCGATTTCCACCAACAGAAGTAGCCAAGCAAATCGGTTCGCCCTGTGCATTTGGTCGAGCAAGTCAGCGCGATGCGGGACCGAGATTGCTTGGGCCATGCGAGTGTCCGTGCTTTCGAATCAAATAGACGAGCTAAAGAGATAACTTAGGAAATTGATCGGTGCCTTACCACGTGTTTGGTAGTAGACTCTACCTGGCCCTGTGTACCGATTGATAAGACCCTCACCCGACATGATCGAATCCCGGACACTTTCGGTAGCCTTTACTAATTGATAGGTGACCGTGTCGGAAAATGCGACAGCGAAACGATTGTCCAAGAAGAACTTTTCGCCCTCCGCCAATTCTTTGACAATGATGGCTCCGTACGTTTGGCAAAAAACGGTGCCACTGCCACTAGCATGCAAAAGGAAGAGGCCCTTTTTGGACATAACTCCTTTCATGCCCCCGTACTTGATTTGCAATTTGCAATCACCGATGTTGGCCAAGTAGCTTCCGCGTGTTAGGAATACGCCGGACTGGTCTGAAAGTGGAATCGACAGAATGTCGCCTTGAACCGAAGGGGCGAGAGTGAGGACCTGTTCATCTCGCTTTGCCAAGAACTCGGCGGTGAACATGCTTTCCCCACCGAGCAGATTACGTGCCCCACTGAGCCAAGCATTTCCTTTGCCGCGGCGGCCAACCGAGGCCGAAAGTTGCAGCCCCGGCGTCATCGATAGCATGCTATCGGGTTGGGCCATCACCAAGTCCCCCTGATTCATGTGAATCTCAAGCACGGAAAAAACGGGACCATGCAAAACAGCGTATTCCATGAATCGAACTGACCGTTGGTTAAACGCGGACTAGTCTTCAACGCCAGGAGCCATGCGTTGCTTTAGAAAGTAGCCGCCGATAGCAATGGCTCCGAGAATACCTAGGAAAATGAAAAGCGCAACGAGTCGAGGAACGCCGAAAACCTCGGAGATGGTGGTAATGCAAATATCATAGATGACGACTCGAATGAACCAGCCAACTATCGAACCTATGCCACCTCCTCTGGCAGCTAGCACTGTGAAACGACTCATTAGCAAACTCCAATTCGAAAGTAAAAAAGACGCAATAAACGAGTGATTGAATTCAACAACAATACTAACTCAGAATCGCTGTAGTATATAGGCGGGACAAGGAAAATGCCTATATTTTGGGTAGGTGTCGTTCATGAGCTGATGGTTTGCTTGGTTGATTATTTCCGCCGGCGTCTGTCAGAGACAAGTTCCGAGCGGACGGAATGTGTTTGCCTAGCCACGCTCGGAACAAACATCAATAATGCTATGTAGCCAAATTGAACAGCCCAAGGTAATAGCGTTCAGCATCTCGCATGATCTTTTTCTCTTTCGTTTTCTTGTCACCGAGGCCAACGATATGCAGCATTCCGTGGATCACATAGAGCAGCAATTCATCGTCTCCTTGCCAACCGTGCTCAACGGCTTCACGATCCGCAGTCTCAACGCTTGCAATAATCTCTCCCTCTAGAAAATCATCGTTATTTGAGAGATCAAAACTAATGACATCCGTAGCATAGTCATGTGATAAATGCTTGCTATTCAACTCCCGAATCTCGGGGTCACTCATCAATGCGATCGAAATGTCCCCATCTGTCCAACCATAATCGCCAGCAATACTTCGTATGGCTTTTTTCATTCGCTGCACTTCGCAGTTTCTGACCGCTTCGGAGTTGTGAAAGAGAACTTGGATTGGCATTGGCGTTAATGTAGGTCGAGTAGGAAAGGAGTGGCGATCGTCCGGATTATACCCAGCGGGAACACTGGCGGAACTGGAGAATCCTTGACTGGCATGCTTTGGCATGATTCTTTGGATTCATCGCGAAGCTCGTCAAAATTGGTAAAAACACTTCGCTCCTTGGACCATTCTGCCGAAACATACGGTATTCGCAAACCAGTAGTCTGGTCGTACGAGGGGGGCCCCGTTCAGCGAGTTCGCTAACACCGATGTTAGCAAACGTTCGTTGACGATTGGTAGTCCACTCGCATTCGATCCGATTAGGAATGTTTGCAGGTGCTCAGGTACTAGACAACAGCTCCAAAGCGCCGTTTTTCCCGCAAAACAAACCGTAGGAGGGTTTCCATGCGACGATTCTTTTTGGGCATGGCGATCGCCTCGCTGACCGCCGGTGCTCCCTTGACGGCGTTCGGTGGAGATCGCGAGATCGCCGATGCCATCGTTTCTACACTTAAACAAAAGCAAACAGACGGAACCCTCAAGGGTTTCGACATCGACCTCAGTGTCGAAGATGGCAAAGTTGTCATCGGTGGTACTGTTGCAAATCAAGCCCAGTTGGATAGCGTTCTTAAAATCGCTTCCATTACTTCGGGTGTCAAGCTGGTTGAGAACAAGGCCAGCGTTCGGGCACAGAGTGGGACGAAGCCAGTAGCCCGGACGGCTTCCAATAGTTCGGTCATGCCTGCATCCGCAAATGAAGCGGGCGATGACTCGCCAGCCTTGCTAGCCGAGCCAAACCGATTCACGGAGGAAAGTCGTCCCGTTGTGTCGCCTGTCGACGCAGGTATCACCTCGGAGATTTTGGGCCGACTCGGTAGTGCTCAGAAAAATGGCCACCTGCGAAATTTCGAACTGGATATCTCCACCGTCGGTGGCGAAGTCTGGGCTCGCGGTGTTGTGGCTACACCTGAACAAAAGCAATTGGTTCTAAAAACGGCGCAAATGACGCCCGGCGTTCGCAAAGTCATTGACGACGTAACTGTCAACGGACGCGTTCGACCAGCCAGCAGCGAAGTTGCGACACCTTCGTCGATGCCTGTGAATGGCAGCGGGATTCCAAGGGCTTTTGCACCTAGTAATTTAGCGAACAGTCAGATGCCTGGCGGTGCCGATTGCTACCAGGGCCCAGTACAAGGCGGAGCTGGTTACGGCGGTGGCGCACCAGTGCCAATGCAAGGCGGAGCTGGTTACGGCGGTGGAGCACCTCGCTACGACCAGCCAAACTTGCCTGGTTACGCATGGCCTACCTATGCCGCGTATCCAAATTCGGCTGCAGTAACCTACCCAAAGCAATACAGTGCTTCGGCATGGCCCTACATCGGACCGTTTTATCCATACCCACAAGTTCCACTCGGATGGCGTAAAGTCGCCCTCGAATGGGATGACGGACTATGGTACCTCGACTTCACCAGCAAGTAGTCTGACCTCGAGTCTGAACCAAACGAAAAAAGCCGATGCATACCGCATCGGCTTTTTTTGTTGACTTAACCCGATACGTAAGTGAGGGACCTGCGAAATTGTCCCTCGCTTACGCTTCGGGTTGGGATCCTACTTGATCCGACGCTCTTTGAGTCGAACAGCCTTGCCGCTTCGCTCACGCAAGAAGTACAGCTTGGCCCGTCGAATTACCGATCGTCGTTTGACTTCAATCTTGTCAATTCTAGGCGAGTGCAGAGGGAACTTTCGCTCAACCCCTTCGCCAGCCACAATGCGACGAACCACAAACATCTCGCGTGTGCCCGAACCGCTCTTGGCGATTACGATACCGCTGAAGATCTGAATGCGTTCTTTGGCGCCTTCCTGGATCTTGGTGTGAACATCGACCGTGTCGCCAATGCCAAAGACATCGACTTTCTCCTTGAGGGAGGACTGCTCAACCAATTGGAGAATCTGCTGGCTCATGATCGAATCGACACGTTATTGGAGATTTAGGAAAGTAATGCTGTGAGGGGCCAATATGGTGACGGATTACAGCCGAATTGGGAAGGCCAAAACCGCCGAAATCTCAAAAGCAAGTCACGCTCCCTCGGGCAGGGTCGGCCGTAGGCCGGGGAGGGTGCCTAAACCACTAGCTTGCTCTACTTGAGTCCACCAACGAATCGCCTGCACCAAGCATCCGTAATCTCCGCCACCATGACGCAATCCGCATCGTTGGTCGTGAGTAAATGGTTGCAATTAGGCAGACTAATCAAGGATCTTCCAGATGCGATTGTGCCTTTAGTTGTCGAATCTAGACCGCAATTGACCAACGCGTTTCGAAACTCAACGGTTTCGTCGGTCGGTGAATGGAAAGCCAGTATCGGCTTCGAAATCAATCGCACGGCTGTCAACAGATCATAAGATCTAAAGTTCTCAAGCATTTGAAGTTCGACATGATGATTGCGCCCTCCAATGGTAACGGAGCCTTCGCCGCGGGAAGCAATTTCTGGATTTAACTTCTCCAACAAGCTGGCCAAATGATGCGTGTCGCTTGGGGATGCAACTGCAATCACACCTCGAACCGTCGGCAACTCCATCGCCATGGACAAGCTGGTTGCGCCGCCAAAACTGTGACCCATTAAAAACGCTGGCGACTGGTACTCACGGGCCAAAAAGGTCGCCGCCGCACGTAGATCTTCTCTATTCGTTGTGAAGTTAGTCGTCCGAAAAACTCCCTGACTATTCCCAAGTCCCGAGAAATCATAACGCAAAACTCCCCATCCTTTGTCGGCCAAGCCTCGGCTGATTCGGACAATGGCTTTGAGGTCTTTGGTGCAGGTGAAGCAATGTGAAAACAGCAAAAAGCCTTGCGGCGTCTCAGCTGGCAATTCCAGGATTCCGGCCAACAAATTGCCTGCATGTCCTGGGAATTGCACGCGTTGCGTTGTGCGAACCATAGATAACTAGCGAATCCGATTCATCTGAATCGAGCCGTTGTCGCCCGCTGCTTGAAAATTGCCATTCAAGCCGCATTCGTTGGCCTGAGCTGTCATCTGATAGCTTCCTAAGATCGGTCCAAGTGGCTTGTTGGCAGTAAGGATGGTATTTCCAAATTCGTCCTGCATAGGTTGAAGTGTTACTTTGTAAGCAAACGGGATGACCAATGCAAATCGGCCGGTAAACCTAGCTTGGTATGTTCCATCGGTTCTGGGCTGCACTACGGCGCGCATTGGACCATGATGGCCATTCGAGTTGCTTCTCCATTCCCCTCGATAAACGCCAGCTGGGCTGTCCGCGAAAGTCTGCTGCGACGTTATCAAGCAAATCGTGGCCAATACAAAAGATCTCAATCGTCGACCTAATTTTTCAACCATGGAAATTGCGATTTTCAAAAACTTGGAACCTGAACCTGGAAAGACTGCGCCGTTTGATATCCAGATTGAACGGAAGCTCTCGATTTGTCAATGTCGTGGTTTTTTGGCACCACGATGTAAGGCGAAAAAGGAAAGCTGCAACTTCATGAATCACGGTGGAGACCGCCGTGCAACCTAGCGTGCCACCTAGGGAACATTTGCGATGGCCAACGCTCTTCGGATCGGTAAAAATGTGGGCAGCTTTACCTTTTCCCGATTCCTCCACCTCAAGTTTTTAATAGGTATTTCATGAGTTTGATCGAAAACATCCGCGGCCGACAGATTTTTGACTCACGAGGAAACCCCACCGTCGAGGTGGATGTAACGCTAGTCGACGGTTCCATGGGACGGGCTGCCGTTCCAAGCGGTGCAAGCACGGGAGCTCATGAAGCCTGGGAACTCCGCGACGGCGACAAAACCATGTACATGGGCAAAGGGGTTCTGCAAGCGGTTGACAACATCAACTCCAAGATCGCAGATAGCATGATTGGTGCCGATGCCCTGGATCAACGCGGCATCGATCGTATGCTCTGCGATATCGACGGAACGCCCAACAAAAAGAACTTGGGTGCCAATGCTATTTTGGGCATCTCGCTCGCTACGGCCAAAGCTGCTGCGGTTTTCACCAACCAGCCACTTTATCGATACCTCGGAGGGGCTGGTGCTCACTTGCTGCCTGCCCCGATGATGAACATCGTCAATGGTGGTCAGCATGCGGACAACTCGGTCGACGTGCAAGAGTTCATGGTGATGCCATTGGGCTTCGAAACGTTTACCGATGGATTGCGAGCTGGCACCGAAATCTTCCATCATCTAAAGAAAGTCTTAAGCGAAAAGAAACTCAACACGGCCGTGGGCGATGAAGGCGGTTTTGCACCGGACCTTGGCAGCAATCGAGAAGCCCTCGACTTGATCATGGACGCCATCAAGCGGGCTGGCTACGAAGCGGGCAAGCAAATCTTCATCGCTCTCGACGTGGCTGCTACCGAGTTCTACGACAAGAAGACCGAGAAGTACACGATCGATGGCAAGCAACTATCTGGCGATCAAATGGTTGACTTCCTAGCTGACTGGGTCGACAACTATCCGATCTGCTCTATCGAAGACGGTTGCTCCGAAGACGATTGGGCATCGTGGAAAAAACTGACCGACAAAGTTGGCAACAAAGTCCAACTCGTAGGAGACGATTTGTTCGTGACCAACACCGACCGACTGCAACGCGGTATCGATCAAGGGATTGCCAACAGCATTCTCATTAAGGTCAACCAAATTGGCACGTTGACGGAAACCATCGAAGCGATTCAGTTGGCGCACCGCAATGGCTACACAAGCATCTCGAGTCACCGCAGCGGTGAGACCGAAGACTCTACGATCGCCGACCTAGCAGTCGCGTTGTCATGCGGGCAGATCAAGACCGGCTCGGCTTCGCGATCCGATCGAATGGCGAAATACAATCAATTGCTTCGCATTGAAGAAGAACTGGGTGACGGTGCACGCTACGCCGGACCCTTGTTTAGACGACGGTAATGTAGGTCTGTCACTCACGTGGGTCCGTCGCTCCCGTGGGTCCGTCGCTCCGTCGACGGACGGTCAGCGATTACCGCCAGCCCCCGCTATCCCCAACGCATTAGCCCGTTTGCACTCTCAAGCCCATACTGCTATCGGCTCATTCGGCTCATTCGGCATCCTGTGAATAACTAAGAGCTTTGTGCACCCAGGACTCAAGTCGGCGGAGCGACTTGACCACGTGGGTCCGTCGCTCCGTCGACGGACGGTCAGCGATCACCGCCAGCCCCCGCTATCCCCAACCCATAGCCCGTTTGCACTCTCAAGCCCATACTGCTATCGGCTCATTCGGTTATTCGGTTATTCGGCATCCTGTGAATAACTAATAGCTTTGTGCACCCAGGACTCAAGTCGGCGGAGCGACTTGACTACGGTAGAAACTCAATTGAATCCATGTTCATCAATCCGCCTCGGTTCATTGGGTTTTTGAACACAAAAAACAGATCGTCTTTTCCTTCTTGTTTAGGCATTGCGATCGCCTTGTCTGAAAACACTTCCCATTCGCCGTTAACTTCCACGGTAACACTACCCAGCAATGGTCCGTCGATTTTATTTCGGTGCACTTCGATAGTGCCCCCTGCGCCAGCGCTAGCTACACGGACGATGATTTGGCTTACTGCGGCCAGAGAAATGCCATTCCATCTGAGGGATGCTCCATCCTCAATAGAACCCACAAAAGCCTTCCCCTGAGCTTTCTCAGAATTCAAAATAGTAGCGTGTTTGATCTCATCGGCATGTTCCGCTTGAATCACGCGACTTCGCAGTCGAATGGTCTGAGAACCGGTCAATGCCGGAATCGTTCCTCGCCCCAGATCCGTGTAAAATGCTTCCAGTTGAATGCCGCTGGAGTCGGGTTTGGTTTCGACGGAATTTTTCAAACCGCCAACGGTTTTCGAATTCGAGTCAGTTTGAATGGAGTAAACGTAGCGAACCATCTCGCCCACTTGGTCCGGCGTGTGTTGAGCGTGCGGTAGCATGGCAACTTTGCCCCACACGCCGGTTGAGCCTTCGGTGACACGCTTGATCGACATGTCCAGTGCGCCCGGAACATCGCGATATTTCTTAGCGACGTCGGTGAACATTGGACCAACCAAAGCTCGATCGATCGCGTGGCAATTGAAGCAATCGCTCTTCCGCATTAGATCCAACCCGGGCGGCAACGGCTTACCGTCATCCGACTTGCCCAAGGCAATTGGACTGGCTTGAACAAACGTTCG
>JANMLD010000033.1:0-5158 GCA_031372345.1 Pirellula sp. | reverse complement strand
ACATTGTCTTCATAGAAAATGGCTTCGACAGGGCACTCCGGAATACAGGCTTCACAGTCGACGCATTCATCGGGATGGATGTAGACCATATCGGCATCCTCATAAAAGCAATCGGTTGGGCAAACCTTCAAGCAAGCCTTGTCTTTGCAGCCTTTGCATGGCTCAGTTACGACCATCGTCATATTGGAGATCCTCAGGTTAGAATTGTGGAAAACAGAGTGGGTACCGGAGGAGGTGAGAATCTGGACGACAAAGCGGACATCAAAATTCAAAAAATTTCGGATTCGAATCTGACGAACCGAGCTAGCCGCGAACTGGTCGAAATGTGGCAGTCGGGTTCACAGGACGCTGCTCGCGTACTTTTGGCTCGTTACGAGGTCCGTTTGATTGCACTGGTTGCATCTCGACTTAATCGCAAGTATCGCGATGGCATTGCTCCTGAAGATGTGGTTCAGTCTGCCATGGGCAGCTTCTTCCGAGTGACGAGAGCAAGTGCCAACCCTTCCATTAAGCTTGAGAGCACGGCGTCCGCATGGAACATCCTGGCGACATTCGTTCGCAGAAAACTGGCGAGGGCATTGGAGCGCGAGACAGCTGCCAAACGGGGTGGCGGACGGACCAGAATATCGCTCGATGATCTCGATCCCGATCTGAGAACAAACCCTTCCGCAACCGAGGCCGATGATTTATTGGCCGAGATCCATTCACTACTCAATCCGGATCAATCGCAACTTCTCGAACTTCTCCTGGAGAATGCGACTCAAAGGGAAATCGCGGAACAGCTAGGGGTCGACGAGCGGACTATCCGCCGGCGCATCACAGCGGTGCAAGAGATCGTCAAAGGGCAACTCGCTTCTGTCGATGAACGAAATGGAGCATTACTCGATTTGGCAATTGAGAACATCAATCTTTCCAACATCAGTTACCGACAGTTTGTGCTTGGGAAACTCGTTGGCAGTGGGGCACTCGGAAAAGTCTATCGAGCGAGATTGCAGACAGATGGCCAAGTCGTCGCTGTGAAGTTCATGCACCGACATTTATGGACCGACCCTAACAGCAGACTCTCATTTCTGCGAGAAATTGACCATGCATCGAAGATCAATCACCACGGCGTTGTGAAGTATCTCGGCTGGGGACAGTCGCCACACGGTGGGCCTTATCTTGTTAGTGAGTATGTCGATGGTCAGCCACTCACCAACATCAAGCCAAACGACTCGTCAACCTCAGTGCAATGGCTGGCTCAGATTTGCGAGGCCGTTGCAGCCTCGCATCAAGCCGGAGTCGTGCACGGTGACTTAACTCCCAACAACATTCTGCTTGATCACAACGGACGAATCGTCGTTACCGATTTCGGTTTCGCAACGTACTCGCAAAAACCAATAACAGACGGTGCTGCATTTGAGTCGATCGCATCACTTGGTGGAACGCTTGGTTTTGCCGCCCCCGAGCAGATCTCACCTGCCTTCGGTACGATCGGCTTTGCCACCGATATCTATGCAATCGGCGGATTAGCTTTCTATCTGCTTACAGGTCAAAGTCCTCATGATGGAAATTCATCGCTAGATACCGTTGCCGACGAAGATTTGATACTACCCAACACACCAGTCACGCCGGCAGGGGCAAAGTTGGTAGCTGTTGCAAAATTGGCCCTGAAAAAGGCCATCAACCGCAGACCTCATTCAGTAGCTGAGTTAGTCCCGTTACTTTCCCACTAACTGCAACTTTTTCTCTAGATCGCTTCGTCATTTCGCCCTCTTTGCGTGTAACCCTACAGATAGAGACCTGTTGCTTTCGGTCTCGCTCGACACCCGGTTGTTAATCAAATCGACGGCTTGTTCGTCGATGCCGGTGTCTCGGGGTCAATTATCGCACCCGTTGGGAGACTGCTATGCCGAAGATCCGCGCTGTGGATGAGATGAATGCGACTGAACTGCGAGCGGAGCTCGTAACGCTGCTGGCCGATGGCTTCATGCGCTACATGCAAAGCGAAAAGTTCGCGATCGATCGCGCAGATCGCGACAAAGATCAAGATTCCGAGACAGCTTGCCTTGAGTTTCCTGCCAAACAAGTGCTCTCTGTGACCGGTCGAGTTAACGATCGATAGGTCTTTTTCAAAAAGGAGAGTTTTTCAATGGCAATCAACGTCGCCAAAGAGGTCGCGACGCTCCGGCACATGACCGTGTCGGAGCTTCGAGATCGGTACCACGAGGTGTTCGGCGAGGACACCAACGCCCGCAATAAACAGTGGCTCATCAAACGCATCGCTTGGAAACTGCAGGCCAACGCAGAAGGAGATATCTCCGAACGCGCTCGGCGATTGGCTCACCAGATTGCGATGGAGACAGATATTCGAACGTCGCTGCCGCGAGTGAGAAGGCCAGCGACCACGGAAACGTTAGAGACTGCATCGACGACGATCTCGCCACCAGCAGACAGCCGTATTCCGATTCCCGGTGCAATATTGGTCAAGGCGTACAAAGGCCGCAGTATTCAAGCCATGGTACGACCGAATTCATTCGAGTTCGAGGGCACGCATTACAAGTCCCTGACTGCCATCGCACGGGTTGTCACAGGGCAAAAGAACATCAACGGATTTCAATTTTTCGGAATACACAAACTGGAGGTTTTACAATGATCAAAGAAAAGCAAACCAGAACACTTAACTGCGCCATCTACACTCGCAAATCAACAGAGGAAGGCCTCGATCGAGACTTTAATACGCTTGACGCTCAGCGTGAATCGGCAGAGGCGTATATCAAAAGCCAAGAAAACGAGGGATGGGTATGTCTTCCCGATCGCTACGACGACGGAGGCTATACCGGCGGCAACATGGAGCGACCGGCACTCAAAGCCTTGATCCGCGATATCGAGGATGGCAAAGTCGATTGTGTGGTGGTCTACAAAGTGGATCGCCTCAGCCGATCGCTGATGGACTTTGCCAAGATGCTCGAAGTCTTCGAACGCAAGAGCGTTGCCTTTGTGAGTGTTACCCAGCAGTTCAATACCACGAACTCAATGGGGCGCTTGATGCTAAACGTACTCCTGTCCTTCGCCCAGTTCGAACGCGAGATCATCTCGGAGCGAACACGCGACAAAATGGCGGCCGCTCGTCGCAAAGGCAAATGGGGCGGTGGGTTGGCACCGCTTGGTTTCGACAACGATCGAGAGGGTCGCAAGATCGTGGTCAACGAAGACGAGGCCACTCAGGTCTGTGGGACATTCGAGTTGTATCTCGAGTGCCAGTCGATTATTCAGACGATCAAGGAAATCGATCGGCGCGGCTGGAAGAACAAGTTGACCGTGACCAAGAGCGGCAAAGAACGCGGTGGTCGCCACTTCGATAAGAGTTCGCTGTTTAAGCTACTCACGAACGTCGCCTACCTCGGCAAGGTCCGCTACAAGGAAGAGATTCACGAAGGCGAACAAGATGCGATCGTACCCATTGAACTTTGGGAGAAGGTCCAAAAGCAACTGAAGCACAACGGTCGAACCGGCGGCATCATGATTCGCAACAAGTTCGGCGCATTGCTCAAGGGATTGGTTCGTTGCGTTTGCTGCGACTGTGCCATGACGCCTAACCATACAACCAAAGGCGGCAACAAACGCTATCGCTACTACGTATGCACCGCGGCACAAAAACGCGGCTGGCATACCTGTCCGTCGAAATCAATTCCGGCCAAACAAATCGAAGACTTCGTCATCGAGCAGATAAAGAAGATTGGTTACGCGCCGGAGCTGATTCAAGACGTTGTCACCAGCGTTGCCGACAAGATGAAAGGCCAGATCAAGCAACTCGAAGACGAAAGATTGGCCCTCGGTCGCGATACAGCCCGTTGGAATAGCGAGATCCGCAAGACCTCCGCACTAATCCGTCCCAACGATACCGACTCGCCAGCGATCGCCAGGTTGGCGGACTTGCAAGAACGAATCGCTCACAACGAACGGCGGATCAATACCGTGCTGAGCGAAATGAAGAAGAACAGCAATAACCTACTTACCCAGCAGGACGTCGAGACCGCCATGACCACCTTCGATCCAATCTGGGAAGCGATGACGCTCCGCGACCAGATCCGATTGGTTGAGGTCGTCATCAAACAAGTTGACTACGACGGCGAAACCGGTCGCGTCACCATCACCTTCAATCCGATCGGAATCAAGAAGCGTGCCGAGTATGCAACCAAAGATCTAGAGGAGGCCCGAGCATGAACGACGAAATCCAAGTAGGAGCAACCTTCCACAAGAAGCGAGTCGGTAAGCACATCGCCATGGTCGAAGGCCCACAGCCGCCCAAGCCTGTGAAACCTAAAGGCCGCTTACCACGCATCACCCGATACATGGCTCTTGCAATCTACTACGAAGGCCTCATACGCGAAGGCCACATCCACGACTACGCTGAGATCGCCACACTTGGTCACGTCACGCGAGCGAGAGTGACGCAGATTATGAATCTGAGGTTACTTGCACCGGACATTCAAGAGCGACTGTTGGTACTCACACGCCTTAAAAGAGGTCGAGATTCACTTTGCCTAAGAGAATTTCAGGCAATCGCCCTTGAACCTAGTTGGAAACAGCAGCGAGAGATGTGGAAGGCTTTGCCGATTTTGTAGCCTTTAACCGAAATCATGTTTCAGCGTGGTAGGTTCCCTCACTGTTTCGGCTTAGTTTGTTCCTTTTTGGCTGCGTTCCGGCAACGGTCGCTACAGAATCGAACCTGGTCCCAGACTTTTTCCCACTTCTTTCGCCATGTAAACGGTCGCTGACAATAATCGCAGATTTTCTCTGGTAAGTGGGGTTTCTTGTGAGCCATCGGAGGAAGCAGGCGTTAACAGTGATTGGAATTAACGGTTCAACGAAATTGTAGTTCTGTTGCAATCTAGGGGGTGTGATGCCATGAAACCGATTGTCAATGAAAGTCTGTCGGTATCGGATATCGACCGCATCATTCAGATGGCCTGGGAAGATCGAACGAGCTTTGACGTGATTCGAACGCAATTTAAGTTAACCCCTGGCGAGGTCATTGCCGTCATGCGACTGTCGTCTTGCCTTTCGTCTGGTGTTTCTGGAAAACAAAAAACCCTGCTCACTTTCGGTAAGCAGGGTTAGGAAAACTCGTTGTCTGGTTTCTCTAAGTCCTGCTTGCCTCCGGGTGACGATAGGT
>JANMLD010000121.1:0-19998 GCA_031372345.1 Pirellula sp. | reverse complement strand
CAGACAAAAGTTTCTGTTGAAGCGTGTCTAGCCGTTCCGCATTGGAAAAATGATGCAGTTTGTGATAGGTGCCTGCGGTAACTATGAATGTTCCTTTACCGTGCAATCGATGGACAGGTGCATGTGGCCAATCTAAAGGCGTTTTGTGAATTTCAGATACGTGATTATTTTGTCGTTCAAGTTTCGAAACCAGTCGCTGCACTTCGTCCAGTTGTAATTCAGAAAGGGCTTGCAATCGTGTCGCGATCGATTGAATGCGATCTTGCATGGACATGCTCCCAAATTTGGAGTGCTCCGATTCATCGGAGCTTTTAGAACGCGCTGCGACCGAACGGCCAGCCACACATGGTGACAGATTTTACAGCTCCGCGGATCGAATTCCAAGTCACCGCAGGGTCGTCTAAAAGCTGGGATGAATCCCAGCACTCCAAATTCATAAAACAGCCACAACATCGAAATCGTCAAGCGTAGCTCGGCCACCGCCGACCATCACCATCGCTTCACCGCGCCGAGTCTGTACGCTGGAACCCGAGATTGGAGCATCCAAACAACGAACGTCTCGCTAGTCCATTTGTGCTGTGAGAGGCTCTATGGCTTAAGGATTTTTCTGCCGAGAGTCGGGTTGTAAGTTGTCCAGGCATCGCGGGTCCGATCGCTTTCGACCAATGCCAAAGCCGCGTTCAGCTTGGCGTCCATTTCGTCGAGATAATGAAAAGCTAACGCTTCCAAAGTCATTGGCACTTTAGGGCTTCCATGCTCCAAGTATCCGTGATGGCTCACGATGATGTGCTGGAGTCGCATCACGATGGCTCGATCTACCTCGAATCCTGTTTCCGTAATTTCACGAACTTTGGAATCCAGCATTTGCACACCTTGTACAAGGTGACCAAGCAGTTGCCCAGCATCGCTGTAACTCAACTCTCCTTCAAACAACAACTCTTCCAACTTGCCGATATCATGCAACATGGCTCCAGCTATTAGGAGATCGTGATCGAGTATCGGGTAGTGGCATGAGACGCGGTCGGCTAGCTGCATGAGCGAAACAACGTGTTCTAACAACCCACCTGGATACGCATGATGCGTCTTGATCCCAGCCGGTGCCAAACAAAACGACTTGGCGATCACTGGATCTACATAAAAACTGTCTGCAATACGGCGGATGGTCTCATTCGAAATCGTTTCTATCAATTCACCCAGCTTGTTCCAAAGTTGCTCGACATCCACTCGATTGCCGGAATCAAAGTCGACCGGATCGAGCGACTTTTCATCCACCAAGGCGATCTGGTTGACGATCAATTGCAGTATTCCGTTGTGCAACTGGGATGCTCCTTGGACTTGCACAAAGGAACCTTTGACGAATCGCTCCGCTAATTTTTCGTCGGCGTTCCATCGCATTGCCGAGATCACACCGGTTCGATCTTGCAACTGCATCAATAAATAAAGGTTGCCTTGCCGATTTGCTCTAAGTTGACGGTCCGCGATGCGAAAGGCTGCGTCGACTTGCATTTGCGGTTGGATTTCGCTGACAAAGAGCTTGGGCATTATTGATTGCAGTCGAGGTTCGCGCATCGGGTCATTAAAATCATCTACAACGAACAGCGGTCTCAATCCGCCGAACGCTTACAAAGATACCGTTCCGCCAGTAGAAGTCTATGTGGGATCGTTAACTGCTTGCACTGGCATAGCTCTTTAAGGCTCTCTGAAACACCCATCGGCTTAAAAACAACGAACCTATCGTGGCAAAAGGCGCAAAAGCGATCAACCCCCATTCCCATGGCTCACGCGGCGCGAGAGGCTGCGCCAGCAATCGAGCAGGCACGTTTACGACGACTAAAACAGGTACAATGAAGGTGAACGCGTACCAAAGCGGAATTCCCCAACCGGTTTCATAAATTTCCATCGGATAACGAGAGAAGTTGGTAATGTAAAACCAAAAATCATAAAGGCTTTGATTTCGGCCAAGCCAAATGCTGGTGGCTGCCAAGCAAATCATCAAGCTGTACAAAAGCACCACGCCGCAAGCAATGTACGTAAAGTACAAAATCACTAGTCCAGGACCGAAGGTCCAAGCGGGATCGGATCGAAAACTCAACTGAACCATCGCATAAGCCAATATGATTAAGCCGAGAAAGAAGTTGCTTAACGACGACCATTCGACCTTGCGAAATGAAATCAAGAACTGTGTGTCGATTGGTTTTAGCAACGCAAAATCCAGCCCACCAGTTCGTATCAGATCACTAAACTCCTGTGCATTTGGCATCAAGAACGCTTGAACGAGCGAATTAATCAGCCACGTTGTCGCTAAAAAAACGTAGAACTCGTTCTGGCCCCAGCCTGTCGCAACTCCAATCGATTTGACATGGTAAAACACGATCAAATAAAAACCTAGATTCATCAGTAACCACGAAACGCTCGAAAGGCAGTCCAGTACGAAGTTGCTCCGAAATGTCATGTCTCGAATGAGACTATTTCGGGCAAAGGTGAGGAATACAGCTAGGTAGTTCGGTTTGTTGGTTTGCGGCATTTTTTGAAAAAGACTAAAACGAATGCCTGAGGGCAACTCGACGGCAGGCCCTTTGTAAGACCCAATGTTACACGCTGCTGCCCTCCGTGCTAGCCCGCTTTCTTTCAATTGTCCAGTCCGAATGACTTACCCTCGATTTTTAGTTCCCGAGCTTCCTAAACAAGGCACCGTCGAATTGCCTCCTGACGAAGCTCACCACGCCAGCCGTGTGCTGCGATGTTCGAAGGAAGATGCCGTTGTCTTGTTCGATGGACTCGGCCACGAAGCCATGGCAACCATCCATTCGATCGACAAGCGAATCGTCAGCGCGGTGATTCATTCCTATGCGTTCGCTCCACGCGATCATTCAGGACGTTTGCATTTCGCCATCGCCATGCCAAAAGGGGATCGACAACGCAATACAATCGAGAAATTGGTTGAGTTAGGTGTTGATTCATTGAGTCCGCTCGAAACAACGCGATCGGTAGCTGTCGTGAACGCAGCCAATGGTGAGCGATTGAATCGCTACGTCGTGGAAGCTTGTAAGCAGTCTGGTCGCAATCGACTCATGAACATTCGTCCGAAGCTGAGCATGAACGACATCAGAGCCTACTCCAATTCAATAGTCTCCAATCAGGAATCGGATTCTATCTCCATCTGGATCTTGCATCCCAAGATAGAGGGGCAATGGTCGCACAGCATTCATGAAGCAAATTCACTGGAAAAAAGCCACGAAAAACTGCTTTTTCTCGTTGGCCCCGAAGGCGGGTTTACAGACCGAGAAGTAGTGGACGCCGTTGGCCAAGGAGCTCGAATTCTGTCGCTTGGCGAGCGCATTCAACGGGTCGAAACCGCTGCTGCCACGGCGGCGGTACTAGGGCATTGCTGGTTAGTTGAGCAACTTGAATGCCTAATGGGACCAAACAAATGACAACGGTTATTTTTTTTGGGCCATACGAAAAGCTACATACTCATCCAGATCGATCTTACCATCTTTATTACTGTCAGCTTTAGCAAAATCCCCCCCGGTGAATTCCTGTGGCGATAGAGACCCATTCCCGTCCTTATCTTCCTTCTTCAACTTGGGTGCAAGCCATTCTCTCATCCTAGATACTTCAGATCCAGTACTGCTAGCTGGCTTGACTGCGACCGAACTGTCGGCAGGTGCGGATGGACTGCTTGTCGTCGCCACTACACTTGTTGCTCCGCCAGGTATGTAACCTTTCTTGACTGCGACCAAGCTTTCTTTGCTGGTGATGAATCCATCTTGATTGGTATCAAACCTTTGAAAGTCTTCGATGGTATCCTGCGTCCATTTCTTGGAGAACTCGGCCATCGAGACCTGATTGTCGGAATTGATATCGTTGCGGGTAAACCACTCAGGCAAACCTGCAGGCGCTATCGTTTTGCCTTCCGCGTCCGTAAGTCGATAGCTAGCACGGTTTGTGAACAAGCTCGCCTTGTCCTTTTTGTCATCGCCATTATCCCGATCACGACCATCGCGAGATCTTTTGGAGTTTGGATCTTCTCTTCGTGTTGAAGATTCGGGTTGGGTAGGGTTTGCCAACCGTCGACGAGCATAGCGGACAGCAAGTTCTTGTCGCGATAGTTTTCCATCGCGGTTCTTATCGTACTGCATTGGTGAATCCGACCACCTACCTTCTTTTAGCTCATTCTCATCGAGATAACCGTCGTTGTTTCTGTCATATCGCTGCATTCGTTCATCGGCTTCCTTCAAATCTCGTTCTTCGGCTTGCACCGTAAACTTTTCGCCGCTCGCCCCGAAGCCTGGAACTGGAATCTTCTCAATCTTGACCGAGGCGAAGCCTGGGACCAGCGCATTCTTTTCCAAAATAGGATTCTCCTCGTCCGAGCCCCCAAAGCCTCCAAAGCTTGAACTGCCACTTCTCATTTGTTGGAAGGACTCGGTTAGCACGGACATTGGGATTGGCTTCGAAATGTCAATTTTCGGATTGCTTCGAGCCATTCGGTCTAACATGAACCTAGCAGGTCCCTGCGCTTCGTCTGGGTCAAGCATCCCGTTGCCGTTGGTATCCATGCGCGTCAAAAAAGACGATGGATCAAAACCGCCAAAACTAGAACCCCCGCGGTCACCACCACCGCCTCGGTCTCCACCGCCTCGGTCGCCACCACCTCGGTCTCCGCCACCTCTATCTCCGCCACCGCGACTTCCAAACGACATTCCGCTGGGTGGGCCACCAGGTCCACCGAACCCGCCACCTGGAGTGCCGAATCCGCCACCAAATCCTCCTCCAGGTGGTTGCGCAACCACGGAAAACGACATCACGCCCGTCAAAAGGAATACCGCGGTGATCAGGATTGAGTATTTCATTTTTGTTCAAACTTTCGACTTCGGCTGTCTTAAGCCAATTTCCAATGCGGAAACGATCGCCAAACGATCGGCCACAATCCCCTGATTTTAGCTAGTTGGACAGTGGTTTAGTAGTGAAAACACACAAGTCAGGTTTTTGTTTCCATAATCCGCCAAAATATTGGGCACTTGGATCAAATCGTTACGCTTGGTAGCATCTTCGGCTATGAATCTTTCACCCATGATGAAGCAGTACGAAGAGGCCAAAGCGACCAGCGGAGATGCAATTTTGCTCTTCCGGATGGGGGATTTTTACGAGTTATTCCACGACGACGCCAAAACCGTGGCTCGCGTTCTTGGGCTGACCTTGACCAGTCGAGACAAAGGCGAAAATCCCATCCCGATGGCAGGTTTCCCCTACCACCAACTCGAAGGCTATCTGGCAAAACTCGTTCGCCAAGGCTTTCGCGTGGCTGTCTGCGAACAAGTGGAGGACCCAGCAACCGCCAAGGGGCTCGTTCGCCGCGAAGTCCAGCGAATCGTAACCGCAGGTACCTTGACCGACGACGCACTGCTAGATCCCCAATCTGGCAACCTCCTATTAGCTATCTATCATCCTTCCCCAGGCAAGGTAGGACAGGATCGCAATGCTTGGCTTGGGATCGCTTGGGTGGAATTGTCCACGGGGCGCTTCGAGGCTGGGGCCTATCCTGCAAACACCGTAATGGACCAAATAGCTAGGCTTGAGCCTGCGGAAGTCATGATTCGTGAGGATGACTCGACCCTTGCCAAAAGTGAACTCGAACGTTGGCCTATCACCCGCCGCCCAACTTGGCAGTTTGGCATCGAAGAGGCTCAGCGTGTCCTCCACGAACATTTTGAGGTGCTGGATTTGTCTGGAATGGGCTGGGACACCCAAGACGATTCCAAGGACCCAGCCAGTACCTACCTCCACGACTGCTTGGCGATCAGTGCCGCCGGCGCCGCCATGGCTTACCTTCGAGAGACGCAAAAGACCGCTCTCGATCATATCCAACAACTGCAACCCGCTCGCTTGATCCGCTCTTTGGAAATCGATTCAGCAACTCGGCGCTCGCTTGAGTTGACTCAAACGATTCGAACCGCCTCGCGTGTCGGATCGTTGCTTGAAGTTTTGGATCGCACGGTCACCTCGATGGGCGCCCGACGACTTTCGCAATGGCTCTCCTCCCCCTTGATCTCAAGAGAGCAGATTGAATTGCGACTCGATGCGGTCGATGAACTCGTGCGAGACACGCGATTGCGAGCATCCATTCGAGAGATGCTCGATGAAGTCTACGACTTGGAACGACTGCTCGCTCGAGTTGCCACCGGTCGATCAAGCCCCCGCGACCTCAAGCAAGTCGGTCGCTCTCTTATCCAGATTCCTAAGATCAAAGCATTGTTGGAGGAGCGCTCCTCGATCCGTTTGGCCCAGCTTCAAAAACGAGTCGACCTTTGCCCCACCTTGCGTGAGCAGCTTGATGTAGCTTTGCAAGACGATTGTCCGTTGTTGGCTCGCGATGGCGGCTTCATTCGCCCCGGCTACGATCAACGTCTCGATGACCTGCGGCAGTTGGCGGCCGGTGGAAAAGAGTGGATCGCTCGCTACCAAGCCGATCAGATCACAACGACCGGTATCCCAAGTTTAAAAGTGGGATTCACCTCCGTCTTCGGTTACTATCTAGAAATTACCAATACGCACCGCGATCGCGTCCCAATCAACTACATTCGCAAACAGACTCTCAAAAATGCGGAACGTTACATCACACCCGAATTGAAAGACTACGAGGAGAAAGTCTTGTCGGCCGACGATCAAGCCAAGTCGCTCGAATACGAACTTTTCATGGAGTTGAGGGAAGCCATTCATGCCAATACCCAAGCGTTGCAGTCGAACGCAAATGTTCTCGCGGAACTCGATGTTTTAGCTTCGCTGGCCGAATTAGCAGTCAAACAACAGTACGTCCGTCCAACCATGACTGACGAGCCAATTTTAGAAATACACGAAGGGCGGCACCCTGTTTTGGACGCGACCCTGGCCAAGGGGACGTTTGTTCCCAACGACGCCATGATCGGTGCGGAGCACGGGAGCGTATTGCTGATCACCGGACCAAACATGGCTGGAAAAAGCACGTACATTCGACAATCGGCGTTGCTCTTGGTGCTTGCTCAAATTGGCAGCTTTGTCCCGGCCCGAAAAGCCACCATTGGCGTGGCAGATCGCTTGTTCGCTAGAGTTGGAGCAAGTGATGAACTGGCCCGCGGTCAGAGTACCTTCATGGTCGAAATGGTCGAGACCGCGCGCATTCTCAACACTGCCACCGAGCGATCTCTGGTGATTCTCGACGAAATTGGTCGAGGCACGAGCACCTACGATGGCTTGTCGCTGGCTTGGGCGATCGTAGAGCATTTGCATAATCACAATCGCTCGAGAACGATGTTCGCTACACACTATCACGAACTGATCGATTTGCAAAAATCGTTGCCGGGCGTTCGCAATTGGAACGTAGCGGTCAAAGAGTGGGATGATAACGTCATCTTCTTGCATCGCATCGTTCAAGGGGGGGCGGACAAGAGTTACGGGATCCACGTTGCGCGTTTGGCGGGGGTACCGCGCGATGTCAATGAGCGAGCCAAAGAGATCCTGAGTCAACTTGAAGCAAGCCATTTGAATCAATATGGCCAATCTAACATTGCAGCTGCCAAGAAGAAGTCAGGACATATTCAAATGACCTTGTTTCAATGGCAAGAAAACGCAGTCGTCGAAAAACTGAAATCGCTCGACATCACGACCATGACCCCGATGGAAGCCATCCAACAATTGGAGCAACTTCAAAAGCAAGCGATTAACACGTAGTCGGTCGCCAACGTGGGTCCGTCGCTCCGCCGACGGACGTCCTCGCTCCTTCCAACCTAGCGAGCACCCTATGTCCAAATGGTTCAAACCTTTTGTGAAAGGACATTCTCATGTGGTGTTTCGGCTACACTGACCGCGAGTCGCGGAGCGACGTCGCCCACGGACGTCCTCGCTCCTTCCAACTTAGCGAGCACACTATGTACAATTGGTTCCAACAGTTACACCAAGCTTTTCGGAGACAATCATGAAATGGTTTGGATTCCTCAGTCGAATCGCATTGTTGCTGGTTTGCCTTTACGGAAGCTATTTGGTAACGGTTGAGCATCGCATCACCATCGCGTGCCAAAAGGAAACGGCCAACTTAGAGGCGCAAATCGCAAAAGAGGCTGGCATCCAATCGACAAGTATCGTCCTCAAAAAGATACGATCCGATACCGATTTCTGCACTTGGTACTATCGAGTCCCCGCCAACAAGTCATTTCGCGTTGTGCTGTACTCTGCCAAAACCACTTCGACGCTGCTAACGATACCCAAGAGCGGAACCGATCAAAATGGCCTCTTGCAAGTCGACTTTCGACAGGAAAAAGACGTCAACGCGTTGCCACGAAAAATGGAGGTTTTTGGTCCCGAATTCCTTTCTGGAAGCCACGAGGCTATCGATCAGACTGGCTTTGCGAACATCGCATTTTGGAACAGACCGCTTCCCGAAAAACCGCTTCCATTCGAGAAGATTGTCGAACAGCTGAAGCCATCCATTCGAGGGCGAACGGCACTTTTCCCGCAATACCCAAGGCAATCCAAGCTCGAAGAAGCCACGCAAGAATGCACACACATCCAGCCATTAGCACTTTGTTGCTTTGAGGAACGAGAACAAGCTGGCGCAATCATCCACGAACGAACTTTCCTTTTGAAAGCAGTCACCAGCGATGAGTGACGGACGACACTTGCCCACTCGGAAAAAAAACCTGGCATCCTTTTTTTTTCGAATACGCTTAGGCACGCTCATGATGCTGGTAGCATTGGCTGGCGTTGGCTCTGCTTACTACACCACGCACGCCAATCGATTGCGATGGCAATCGAAGTTGCACCGAACGGAAACGGCAATAGGACTACCACGAATCAGCGACCTCGAAAGACTTGAAGTGATGAATACGACCGGTCGTCCGTTGTCTCAAACCGAGTCATGGATGATTTGGGTGCCATTTGGAAAGGAGGTCCGACTAAGATATGCAACCAAGAATTTGACCGACGAGTTCCCGAGTGGGTTTACAGAAGTGAAGCTTGGCCAAGGTCGGCATACAGTTGAATTGACGCATGGAGCCATGACGATTTTGGAGGTCGATAAAGTGCGTTTATTTCAAGGTGACCACACCCGAGAGTGGAACATTTCTGTTCCGTGGAAGCATCGATTGGCCGGCCGCTCGCAGCCGACGAAGGCTGAACTGGTACTCCATGCCGTTGGCAGCGTTCGATTGTCTGTGGATGAGGAATTTAATACTAGAAAACACTCTTTCGGAATGAAGATTTGGCTAGTGCCTTAGCGGTAGTGAGAGTGCACCGATTGTCGCCTTTCGCTCCGCGAAAGTGCGCCCTGCAAACGCACTTTTGCGGAGCAAAAGGCGACAATGTTAGCTCAGCAAAAGGCGACAATGTTTGCGGAGCAAATGGCAACAAGTGACTCAGCCAAGCAACGATTCGATAATCTTTCCGGCGCTCAGACTCAGCGGTCTGCCAATCGGGGTCTGCAGTTCTTTAGAAAAATCCACTCCGAAGGCGTGCAGTAACGTTGCATGCAAGTCTTCAATGCGCACAGCGTCCTTTACGCCGGTGAGCGGATCTTTGCCCGCCTCTATCAATTCATCAATAGTCTCCCCGTGGACGTGACCAGGCCGAAAGGGGCCGCCCGCCAGGAGAGTACTAAAACCAGTCGGCCAATGATCGCGTCCGTCGGCAACGTTAATTTTTGGGGTCCTACCGAATTCGCCACCGCACATGACAATCGTCTTGTCCAGCAAACCCCGCTCCTCAAGCTGTTGGATGAGCGAATGCAACGCCCCGTCCAAAATCTTACAGCGTCCGCTCTGCAAGCTGTAATTTTCAACATGCGAATCCCAACCCGATAGCTCCACTTCCACGCACCGCACACCTTGTTCGATGAGCCGGATCGCGGCTAGGCATCCTCGACCGAAGGAGTTGTCGCCGAAGGAATCGATGACGCTCGATGACTCGAGGGCAATGTCGAAAGCCTTGATCTGCTCGCTCGCCATCATCGTCGTTGCGCGGACCGTTGAGGATTCATGCAGTGTTTTGTTCTTGTCCAACTCGCGCAAACGTCCTCGCCGAAACTCGGATTCCACCACGTTTCGCAAATCATCCAACCGCGTTTCAAAAACCTTCTTGTCCGTATAGCTCCTCAGATTGGGTAACGGATCTTTTGGATCTCCCGTTTGGAAGGCATCGAAGACGCTCCCCATGTATCCACCCCGTGACGGCCATTGCCCACTCAAAATCGAGACGTGTCTCGGTATTTCCAGATTGTCTTTCGTTTGGTGACAGATGACAGAACCGATGGCAGGGTGAATCAAGGTCGGATCAGGCCGCCATCCCGTCTTCATATTGTAGGTAGCACGTTCGTGGTCCCCTTCCTTGGACACCATCGAACGAACCAAGGTGGCATGATGCATGATCTCGGCGGTCCGTGGCAAAGTGCTTGCGATTTGAAGACCAGGCACCGAGGTTTCGATCGCTTTGGTCTCACCTCCTATTTTCGAACCTGCATGGGGATCAAAGGTTTCAAGTTGGCTCGGACCTCCTTGCATCCAAAGGATGATTAAGCTCTTGGCGCGCAACTTTTCTCCCTGCTTGGATTCACTTGCTATCGACAGCCGCTCTGCGATTCTGGTGAGCATCCCCTGGCTCAAAAGTCCGCCCGTGGCCAAGGCACCACCGCGCAAAAAACGGCGGCGATGAAAATTCCACCAAGACTCGCAGCCAGCCTCGATGCCCTCTGCATGCGTTGCGGTTAGTGGTTCCATTGAAACTCCGTGCTATTGATGAGAGTCCAAAAAATGCTGCTCATGGCTTGGGACCTAGCGTTCCGTTTGGTGTCGTGAAGACGATCGCAAAATGCGTTCAACTCTGCTCCTGTTGGCAATCGATTGAGCGTCGAAAGGTACGCCGTTTCTACTGCAACTTTGTCATCGCTGGCCAGCTGTGCGATGCGCGTGGCCGCATTCATGATTGGATTGTTTTTGATGCGTTCGCTCACGTACGATCCGTTCATGACCAGTAAGCGTTGGGGAATTGTTACCGACTGTTGAGTGAATTCGTCGTCCCCTTGGTCACCATAGGCTTTCGTGAAGTCATTCACACCGCCAAACAACTCCAGTTTGGAGATGATGGAGCTGCTTTCGTCGATCGCATGAATACGGCACGCTTGATGGATCGAGGCCGCCACTTGCTCAGGACGCAATTGAGTCAACGGAAACACGGCCCAATGATTCTCATGTTCCTTCTCGACCGATTCGCTCTCCATATCCATTTCCATGCGAGAATCGCGTTGAAAGACTTCGGTGCAAACAATAGCTTTGATCAGTCGTTTGAGATCGTAACCGTTTTGCACGAAATCTTCTGCCAAGATTTCTAGCCCTGGCGGGAAGGGACCGGAAAGCGGAATACTGTCCAGCGGTTCAACCAACGCCCGACCGAACAGAATAGCCCACATGCGGTTGACAGTCGCACGAGCAAAGGCCTTATTTTTGGGATGTGTAACCCAGGCAGCAAGTCGATGCCGAGGTTCACCGAACTCAGGCATCAACTCTCGCAGATACGGTACCGTCGGCTCAACCTTGCTCTCGTGGTCGTCATTGAGATAGGTGATTCGATAATCTGGCTTGGAATTGCGAAGTCCAACAAATGGGTTGTCGAGTCTTGCCCCAGAAAAAAAGGCTGCAAGCTGATGAAAATCGGCTTGAACACCGCCTCGACTAGAAACTTCGTCCGTCGACGATTCGTCCGATTCCATTGGACCATGGCTCAACGTGTCAGAAAAATTAACTTTACCCAGGTAGTCCTGGTGGCACTGCAAGCAATCGATACGTTGAGCAAGAAACGCTCGCGAAGTTCGGCCTGCAAGCCGGATAGCATCCGGTTTCTTCTTATCCGTATCGTCCATCGTCGCAGTCAGAAAATTGACTTGCGGCGCGTCGGTCCACGAGCCTTTCGCCTCCAAGAGATCCCGTACAATCACGTCGTAAGGTGTTCCTTTTTCGAAATGATCCGCCAACCAATCGACGTACTTGCGTCTTCGAAACACAAGAAACGGGCCTTGATTCGTACCCACCGTTGCGCGCGTCCAGCGTTCCGCCAAGTAGTCTGAAGATCGCCGATCCTTGAGCAAATACTCCGTCCACCATGCTGGACGTCGATCCTCCGGTACTTGTTCTACGACACGAATCTCTTCAAGCGACAATCCGTTTCCGATCAATGCCAAACTGATGCGGCGAGTGATCGCCCGCCAGTCTGCGGCGTTGGCTGTTGCCAACCCGTGACTCGCAATGTCAACGTTCATGGCAGCGTCGACTTGCTGTGCAACCGATTGGATGGTGGATTCGAAGCTGGAAGATATCGATTCCGGCGTTCGAAGCAATTTAGGGCGAGGGGAGGTCGCCCAGCCAATTCCCCCTAAAAGCGAAACACCAATCAACACAAGCAAGAGCCTCTTGCGCCAACGCGGAATGTCGTTATTCCGCCGTAACATTCTTTCCGGCTCAGTCTTAGGCGCTAATACCGGCGGCAGGAACGGTGGCGCGCTCGCGTTCAATAGTGGTGGTACTGGGTTTTGATTCACGTTGAATTCACTTTCAGAACTAGCGATGACTGGCTCGTTGAACCCAAAGCCGTAGGCGATGGCTACGACCGGTCATGCATTGGCGATGGTGCAGCGGTCGCCGTCGTCGTGGCCGTCGCCTCGGGGTTGCACGAAAACCTGTTTGAATGCAAGTCGAGCAATACCATTATTCGTATGTATCCGTCAATGCTTGGACTAAATCTTTGCGAATCGAGCCTTTTCCAACGGATTTTTCAAACCAGTCTTTCACCTTCTTTGCAAATAGGTCATTTCGGGCTGGCGACAGAGAAAAATAAACGGCCCGAGCAGCGATGTCGGTCGGCTCCTGCTCACTTAGAGTCAAATCCGCCAAAGCCATCGCAATGCCCGGCGGTAAACGATCCCAGGCGAATCGTTCGTTTTTCCCCTGCATTCGAACAATGAGTTCGTCGTCCTTGATTTCCACAATATTGACGAGCGTTTTACCGACCGAAAGAGTCTCAGCACCTCGCATTTTGGATTTCGCTTCCTGCACCGACTTGATGAAGATCTCATACAACTGACCCAGCTGATCGAGCCGCGAATGCTTTGACGTCATTTCATCGTTGGTAGAAAGCGGAAGGGCAAGCTCAATCTGCTTATGAAAAGTTGCAAAATCAGCTTTCGTGATGGCTTGCTTGGCTTTCACCATGGCCGCAATCCAATCTGCTTTCGAGGCTCCGGAAGTCGCGGGCACCATCGGCTTTTCTTCGCTTGGTTTTACCAGCGTAGGCTTCATCGCTTCGGGTTCGGGCGGGGGGGATTGCTTTGGTTCTTTCGGCGTCGGATCCGGCTTCATGGAATCCGGCTTCATGGAATCCGTAGCATTGGTAGCCTTGGAAGCGTTGCCGAAGGGATCGTTCTCGGTGAACGCAACTACCGTGTCGACGGCCGAGTCGTCCTTGGAAAGTGTTGGTAAGACAAAGGCCGGATCGCTGCCGGTCGCTTTGGGGCCATTCTTCCCACCAATCGTCTTAGGAATGGCTTCCTTTGATTTCGCTAGTGCCTTTGTTGGAGTCGAGATGTCTGCGTCCGATTCCAGTCGTTTCGCGAATTCTTGCCGATTCCAAACGAATCGGATGCCAGCGTAGCCCAAAAAGGCCATCGCGACTATCAAGAAGCCAGCTACCGATATCGCTTGTTTCCATTTTCGATTTCTCTTGAGTCGTTCAATCCTTGAAGCTGCGGATTCCGTCTGCTCGGTACGAATCGCTTCTTGTGGATTAGTTCGAACGCTCTCAAATCGAACTTCGGCGACAACCGGTGCCATGGATGGTTGGGACAGAGCGGGGATCTGTCGTCGCAGTTCATTCCAACGGTCACTGACGCTTCCAAACGAATGGACGGAGGGACTCACGCCAGCCCCTACCAAAAAAGCACTAGGATCGAAGGGTGCGAAGGGATCCGCAAGCGGAAAAAAGGAACTTCTCATTGTCGAGTCTTGGCCGCTTAGCTGTTCGTCGTATTCGTATTTTTTGGACTCATCAAGCAAGACGGCTTGTGCTTGTTTGATCAACTTTGCGACCTGCTGAGCCGATTCGGGATCGGACTTTGTATCCGAGCTATTCCAAGCTGCCACGGCAGTACGTAACGCCTGTTTGATTTCGTTCGAACTGGCATTTTTGACGAGCCCAAGCAGTGAGTAATGATTGAGCTGGCCCTCCCGCATTCGAATGCCAAGGTGCTGTTTGATCGCCGACAGTAAGTCGCTCATATCGGTCTCGATTGATCTCTAAGCGAACGGGCTGTCTGGTTCGGATTTTGTCTCGACAGAGCTGTTCACGATGACAAATCTGGTTAGGAACATGTGCAACAGTCCAACCCACATGGCCAACATGAGCGGCGATGAATAGCAGAATAACAAAAAAAGCAGATGGGTTGAACGATCTGGCTTGTCAGGCTTGGCCGTTTGAGCGACACCAAAAAAATCATTCACCGTATTCGAGATAGCAGGAACACGCGAGGCAAACATAATCAACAAGGAAAACGCAGCAAATCCAATCAATGAGAGCAACAACATCCACAAGCTGACGGTCGGACGCACCGGCACGGTTTCTGCGAACGGATTGGATTCGCTAGCTTTGGTGGACATGGGAGTACCGCGTAATTGCACTGGGTCAGGGAAATCCAAACATTTGGACCGTCTGAATTATAAACCCTCGGAGCATCCACGTGAGTCCCATCGGCCAGCATTTCGTTCAAAAGTTCGGTCTGTTGTTTACATCGCCATATTCTACGAGCCGAGTTTTCGAAGTACACTGCTTAATTCCGCTTCCGAACAATCTGCGCTAATGATGGCATCTGGATGTAAATGTAGCGGTAAATTGTTGGAAAGAATGTCTTCAGACGAACCAACCGATATTACAACCGACACTTCAGGGCACGATCGCTTTATCACCTGCACTACTTCATGGCCGGATGTGGGTTGCATTTCGGAGCTTGCAATCACGACGTCGTAGTCTCCTTGAAAAAACTTGGTGAGGCCTTCGTCACCGCCTACTGCGACCTCTACATGATGTCCTCTTCTGCGCAGTTTTGAACTCAGTATTACTTCGCGAGAATGGTCGTTATCGATCAGCAGAATTCTTGCTGGACTTCCGGAAGACTGCCGATTTCCCTGCTCTTCCAGCAATTCGATAGTGGGCAAAAAGACGGTGAAAGTTGTACCTCGTGGAGTATTGCGTTCCGCTTCTATCTGGCCGCCATGATCTTCCACAATTCTTCGACAAACACTGAGACCAAGACCGGAGCCTTGAGGACGTGTGGTAAAATCCTTAACAAAACAATGCTTCAATTGTTCGTCCGACATTCCGACTCCAGTGTCAGAAAATCGTGCGACAACATTACCCGAGTTAGAGCCAAGTTGAATTGTCAACTCACCTCCATTCGGCATGGCTTCGATGGCGTTGTTGACGAGATTGATAAAAACTTGGTTTAACTGCGTTTCATTGCAAAGCACCAATGGAGTTTTTTGCAAATCCAACACGAAGTGAATCTGACCAAGAGCTTGGTCCATCGGCGACCACCATTTGGATTTCGTTAATTCAGGGATCGATTCCAAGAGATGCTGCAGATCTGTCCCCGTTCGAACGGATGCACTATGCGAATTTCTGTAGTAGAGCTTGAGGTTGGTTAATAGGTCGACCGCATGCTGTGTACTGGCCATCATCGACACCATGTTTTCATGAGCGACTTTGGGGAGATTGTCCAGGGTGATTAAGAATTGCACCATGGCATAGATCGGGGTTATGGCATTGCTGATGTCATGTACGATGCCCTGAGCCAGTTCGCCAATCATTGCCATTTTCTCTCGCTCTGCAACTTTTTTTTCTGCATGCTCGAGTTGGCTCAAGGCCTCTGCAAATTGGCTGCTTGCGTTTCGCAATTCCGTGTCAAAACTGGCCAGATCTTCTTGCGCACGTTTTTGCCCTGTAATATCACGCTGCAATGCAATATAATGTGTTGTGCGGTTGCTTGAGTCCCTTAGATGGCTAATGATCCACTCCAGTTCGAAAGGAGTGTTGTCTCGTTTGTAGTTTGTCGTCCTAGCAATAAAATCGTGGCCAGCAGAAAGAGATTCACGTAGCCGACGCAGCGTTGCGCGGTCGGTATTGGGGCCTTGTAGAATTCGAGGGTTTTTACCTAAGGTGTCCAGAATGGAATATCCGGTCATGCGGGTGAACGCTGAATTCACATACAAAAACTGCGGGCCAGGTTCATCGAGCTCCGCGGTCGTGATAATGACCGAGTACTCGGCATAAGCTGCTGCCAGTTCCAAAAGATCTTGCCGAATTAAATGGTGCATTTTTGAATTGCCATCGCTGACTTTCTTGCAACGTTGTTTCGATTCAGCCGCGCCGTGGATTGTCCATCGCTCTGCTACTGTGGCATTGTATAGGACACTTCTCGTTTATCGCCACCAAGCTGCGTACGCTTTTGCCAAATCCCGCAGGTTTATCCTGCGGATCGTTCGGTTTTTTGCTACACACTCGGTCGATCGTTGTTTTGCGATGACTAGCGATCCAGCGATATGGCTTCGGCATAAGCAAGTTCGCCAGTGCGGCCATCGTAATACTGAAAGACAATCTGGGGGTGCGGATACGCCACCAAGCGTTTCTCACCCAATTTTTTTGGCATGTTGAAGACGTTGTTCACTTGGACCACACAGAAGTGCGGGTACAACCGTTCGTTTCGTGGCACGTCAGGCAAAACATAACTGCTCCATCGAATGTCACATTCACGCGGTCCAAACTTAAACTTGCCCGTCGCAGGTCGATCACTTTCATCGAGTGCCGGCACATGGTTGACGCTGTTATGAGGACCACAGCAGAACTCCCAGACATTGTCCGTAATTTTGACCGCGAAACTGTTATGCAGATCACCAGTCATCACGAACACCTTTTTTCCCAGTTTGTCCCACTGACTGATTAGCATCTCGCGTTCGTCAAAAAAACCGGTCCAAGCTTCTTCTTTGTTCTCCGCATCCGCCTCAAATCCCCCTGCGCCCGTGTGCGGGATCATGAACGGCACGGTCGAGATCACAAAGTAGAAATCGGCATCACTTTCTCTCATCGACTTTAGCAACCATTCGCGTTGCGGTTTGCCGATCATCGACACGCCTGGCTTGTCGCGCTTGGTGACGTCGTGCATGTCCCGATCACCGCGTGTGTCAACGAGAAAGAACTCACAATTGGCGACCCGGAATTTACCATAGCTTCGTCGTCCAATGGAGTAACTGATGTTTTGATCATCGACTTTGGCCGGCATGTGCAAACGCAGCGTATGCGGATCAACCACTTCAACAATGTCGTATACATACGAATTCTTATTCCCCTCATCATTGTCGAAAATCATGTCGTTCACGCCAGCTTCCGGCGTGCCCCAGTGAACGTGCAGATTAAGCATTTCACTAAGCGGAAGCTTGGTGAAGTCAGCATCGTTGTCGACCAACAGGTCGCTTTCCGCCTTCATCGATGCCTTGCCAAAATGGATGGGGTGTTTGTGTTCCGTCGGATTGGCCCAGCCCAGGTAGTCAAACCAAGCTTGGGTCCCGATATCGCGGAAGACGGTTCGGCGGTGTCGTTTGCCGGCTTCTCCTGAACCCCAGATGTCGTTGACCAATTCATGATCATCGAAGGTGAAATAGCTGGGGACATGGCGATGCCATTTTGCCAATTCCACACCGCGGCTCAAGTACAACTTGTAGTTCTCCCAAACGCCGACAATTGTGGGCATGACATCGACGATCAGGGGAAACTTGCTCAAGCCTTGAACCAAGCGCCAAGCTTCAGGAGGGTAGACTCGCAATTCTTCGTACAGCCAATCCCCGTTCATGATGTGAAAGTGAACTCTATTAGCCCAGTCATGATTGAGATGTTCGTACGTTGTGGCTCGGTGCCCGGCACCGTTGAGCGGATTTTGATTGGCGCATGAGCCGATTTGGAAACGAAAGTTGAACAGTCCATTCGGGTTGTGTTCGTCGTTTCTCGAAGATTCTTTGCTGGGCAGCGTCAGAAACGACCCTGGCAGGCCATGTGGTCGTCCGTTTACCCAAACGTGGTAGTAGTAGCGTGTGTCGGGCTGTAGATCCAGCAGCTTAACCGTCCCGGTATTGTCTCGCTCGATAGCCGTTGCGCCGGGCTGGCTAACTTGAGCGAAACGATCGGGATGAGTACCGTAGTGCACGGTGAATTCGCCTGGTTCGGAAGTGCGTCCCCAAACGACCATGGAATTTGCGGTCGGTTGGCCAAGCATCGGACCGTGGGTCAAGCAAATCGGATCGCGACTTGGTTGTTGTGCCTGGGCGGCGTCCAGGCGCCATGAGAGAGCCGAAACCAAGCTGATACCCAGAATCAAAAAACAGCGATACCGTTGTTGGAAACCTGCAAATAAGCTGGACATGAGCTCTCGCAAACGTTGAGAATAAATTGATATAGGCAAGGAACGCCTATTCTACATGCTTCATTTCGCTGCGCGAGCAAGAATTGAGGAACTTCCAACGTCATCTTGACTTCGGAATCGCTTTGCTATGATACTTTACCGCAAACGAAGTTGACTTTCGAAGCTTGACGAAGCCCTAAAGTTCTTAAGCAGAATCAATTCTGACGCCCAATTGTAAGAACTCACGAGTTGAGACGTCTCACCTAGGTACCAACCACAATTCTCCCTGACGGCATGAGACAAAAATGAACACACCAACCAATTCTTGGTGGATAATACCAACCGGATTATGTGCACTCCTTGTGGCTAGCATGGCACTCTACGGTAACGCTCAAAGTCCGGGCGGAGCAGTTGTTAACTCGAAACCAGCAACCTTGGAAAAAACTAAAGTGAAGACTGAAAAAGCAATTTTGGCAGGTGGATGTTTCTGGGGAATGGAAGATCTATTTCGCAAACAGCCCGGTATTGTGTCGACGCGTGTCGGTTACTCAGGGGGTGACGTGAAGAATGCAACTTATCGCAACCACGGTACTCATGCTGAAGCCATCGAAGTGGTTTACGATCCGAGCAAGACAGACTTCCGAAAGATTCTAGAGTTTTTCTTCCAAATCCACGACTCAACCACAAAGAATCGTCAAGGCAATGACCGCGGAACCGCGTACCGATCCGCGATCTATTTCACCAACGACGAACAAAAACAGGTTGCATTGGACACGATCGAGGATGTAAACGAATCGGGTTTGTGGCCCGGTAACGTGGTAACGGAAGTCAAACCAGCTAGCGACTTCTGGGAAGCCGAGCCAGAACACCAAAACTACCTAGTCCGAAACCCAGGAGGTTATACATGCCACTTTCCTCGCAAGGATTGGGTACTACCGAAGCGAGCAAGTGCGAATAAATAAGACACTTCCGTCAATGACTTTCGAACGGTGCTATTTGTTTCTCCTTTCGGTTCTGTCTGTTCTGCTTCCGGATGCCAGATCGGCGGAGGTTGCGGCCCGCTCACCGAAGCCACCCAATTTCATCCTGATGCTGGCGGACGACCTTGGTTACGGCGACCTTGGTGTCACCGGCAGCAAGCAGATTCCCACGCCCCACATCGACTCGCTTGCTGCCAGCGGGGTACGTTTCACCAACGCCTATGTCTCATCGCCCGTTTGCGCACCGTCTCGGGCTGGCTTGATAACTGGAAGGCACCAGGCAGCCTTCGGCTTCCGCGACAACCTCACTCCCGTGCAAGCTGGCCACGATCCGGAATTTGTTGGTCTGCCGATGAATCAAACGACGCTCGCGCAACGTCTCAAGTCACTTGGCTACACCACAGGCATTGTTGGCAAGTGGCATCTGGGTGAGTTGCCGAAATTTAGTCCGCTCAAGCGGGGCTTCGATGAGTTTTGGGGCTATCTGGGGGGCGCGCACGATTACTTCCACGCGGATCCCGGTGGGGACGCCATGACCGGCCCACTTCTTTGCAGTTACAA
>JANMLD010000076.1:0-2732 GCA_031372345.1 Pirellula sp. | reverse complement strand
GACGCCGAAAATCCTGCATCCCTATCCCAATGTTCGTTTTGCACGTCAACATCTACGGTAAGAGCCGTATGCAGTAGTTCTGCCCGTACGGATCTGTGCGGGGGGCGGCCAGCAATGGCCGTCCCTACCGCGATAGTCATTTAATTGGATGTAATGGCGATCAGCCATCAAACTACAAGTGCCATTCGGGTCAGATAGGTCAGATACTGTTTTCTGTTTTCGCGGTCTTGAATGCTGCGGCACTACGCTGAACATGCGGCGACAATGAGATTGCCAACGAATGGATAACTACGATGTCATCGGTTACACTGCTTCGATGCTGGTGATACGAATCTCTATCGCATGACTGGTATCCATCCCAACATGGCTGCTGCCGTCGATGCACATATTCAGTTCAGCGGACGATGCCGCGACTGTTTCTGCTGCTACAGGATTACGCGGGCAAACTAGCAGGTCCTGTGAATCCGTCTGCTTCCTTCCGACACGCTGCATCCATATCCAAACGCTTTGTCTATCTCCTGTGAACTACTCAAACGGATTGGCTGCGTATTCAAAGTGAGTGCATCCTAGTTTCCGTCGGCCTCAGTGCCATTTCTTCCGGACTATAATTTCACAAAAAACCGCTAGGATTTTGCTGCTTCCTGTCTTTTAACCAGCAATTTTCATTTTAACTAGGCATTGGCACATGCAATGCGTTATGTAATAACCGTGGGAATGGAAAAGCCCCTCTGTCGCGCGTTCATCGGATTGAAAGTTACGCATGCTGGCGACAAGCAAGAGCCTCACTGGGAGTAATGATATGTTTCGCAATGCTTTTCTAACCACAATGGTTGTCGCTTCGATGGCATTATTTGGCGCCTCAAATGCGATGGCACAATATGGGTATTCACAGTATGGGTCTTATGGCAACTCGCATATCAATTTGCACCAAGACCTCGGCCACAATGAATTCCATCGTCAGCAGTACCACGCAGACCAACATCAGTTCCAGCAAACGCCCTACGGACATTTTCAACTGCATCAAGATTTGGACCATGATCGGTACCACGATAACTTGAGCCATGGTTCGTACCACAGTTACCGCCCGTCGTACAACACTTACCCCCAATACAGTTCAGGGTTCAGGCAGGGTTTTCCCTCGTATGGGTTCTCACTTCGTCTTGGCCGCTAAGGATGATATCCTTGTACATTCGCCGCTTCCCTCCGACAAGCTTCTGCGATTTCCACAGGTTCCATCTAATGTAAACTTTCGATCTCGCAATCACACTACTTTTGCCGGATCGGATAGACTGGAGCGGTATTCGGCGAGGAAGCGGATTGGGGTGCCCCCGAAGCCGGCGCGGCTGGGGGTATTTGTCCGCGATGTTTGTCGTCTCCGTGATGTCCTTGCTCAAATCGTACAACTCGACGACATCGCCCTTGGTCTGCATCTTCCAGTGTCCGTCGCGCATGGCCGTGCCCAATTTGGGTTCGTATCCGAAGAATACGCGCCGATCAGGCACATCGGCTTGCTTGAGCAGGTGGTCCTTGATGCTGCTCCCGTCCAACTTGCGTTGTTCGGAAATGCCTATGCCCGCGATATCCATGATCATGGGCAGAAGATCCATGCCGACGAACAGCTCGTCGGATGTCCAGCCCGCCTTGATGCGGCCGGGCCATCTCGCGACTGCCGGAACGCGATGCCCGCCCTCGTAATTGCTGAATTTGCCGCCGCGGTAGGGCCGCGATCGCATATTCTGGCCCACGTCGCCGTTGTCCGAGAAGAAGAACACGAACGTATTCTCTTCGAGGCCGTGTTCGCTCAGTGCATCCAGAATCCTGCCCACTGACCTGTCCAGCTCTTGCAACATGATCTGGTAACTGACACGCGCACGTTCCCCGCCGAGCGGTATGATCTCGGGTCTGTTTTCCGGTGTGTCGGCCGGTGTTTGATAAGGATTGTGCACGGCCTGATGAGCAACGTACAGAAAGAATGGGCTGGTCTTATTGCGCGTGATGAAGTCAATGGTTCGGTCCGTGATAATCTGGGTGGAATAGCCTTTCTGGTCTTTGACCTCCGTTCCATCCCTCCAATTGCCATGCTTGTGGTAGTCGCCGCCACCGGGGAGGAAGCCGACAAACTCATCAAAGCTATGGTGGATCGGACTGTGCCGCGGTTCGTCGCCCAGATGCCATTTGCCGAAGAGCGCGGTCTTGTAGCCGTTCTGTTTCATGAGCCGGGGAATCGTCAGTTCGGTGGCTTCCAGTCCGGGCGTGTCCAGATGACTGGCGATCACATCGATGATCCCCACGCGCTGCTGGTAGTTTGTTTATTTCTGTAAAGCCAGCAAGGCCTCTGCGAATGCCTTGCCCATCTGCGCGAAGATCTTCGCGCTGCCCAAATAGTGGTAACCGCCATTGGAAGATCCTTTGAGGCACTCCCTGTCTTTGGGCGAAAGGACTTCCTCCAAGGTGAGATCGAACCTATCCTGGTCTGATTTGGTGATACCCTCAATCCGCACATCCATCGCTGCATAATGTTCTGGGGAGTTATTGTCATATTGGTCATTGGCATAGGCTGCCAAGACGTTCTTCCCCTTCTTCAAGAATTGGATCTGTTCTTTTCCGAGGACGATGGAACCGTATTGCGGCTTGTCCTGCCACCAGATGTAGGTGTGTATCTTTTGTCCGTTCAAATAAACATGGAATCCTTGTCTCGCCAAAACCGCGATGCGATACGAATCGCAGTTGAG
>JANMLD010000066.1:0-23746 GCA_031372345.1 Pirellula sp. | reverse complement strand
GTTCCAAGCCAAAACACTTACTAGGCAAACCGACAGAATGCCTCCTGCGAGAACCATTTTACGTCTCAAAATTCGCGATCTCTCACGAACGGCAAATCGACTCAACGCTCCCGCCCGACATTCCGTCCAGTCATCCCCACTTGTTTTGATTTCAGTCATCATAAACTCTTCGACACGGATAAATGAACCTTGGATGTCAGTGGGATAGTTGTGATTGAAATAGTATCGGGCAAGGCAGTCAATCGGCGTGTTAGCAATCTCACAATCCGACCGAATCTTGAAAATTTTCCTTCCGATCCGTCGTATTTCCGCGTCCCGATCGAAACTGCTGTGAGCTTTGATCAGATCGGCTTTCTTTTCCAACGCTCGGGGCTTGTAACTGAACAATGCAGGCAAGTCGTCGAATGTCCAGTAACAAAAGTCGCTGTCTCGAGATTTGAAGCAGTCCTTCTGTTTGTAGGTTGCCGAGAATCATCGTGACACTTTCGCGGGTAGCACCAATAATGGACGCAAGTTCTTGGTGAGACAAAGCGATTCCGATCTCAACTCCCAAGGAATGCTTCTTGCCGTATTGTTCGGACAATTCAACCAAGAGTTGTATCAAGCGGTCTCGATTGGAACGGAAAAGCAATGCTCTTAGTCGTCGTTCGATTCGTGCCCGCCGAAAACCGATCAGCTTGGTGACACCAATAGCCAACGGTGGGCAATTTTCCATGAAACGCCGTACATCTTCGCCCGGTAGCAAGATTACCGTAGCCGTTGTTGCAGCCTCCGCTCGTTCCTCATGATTGCCCGAATCGAAGAGCGCCAATTCACCGAAGACTTCCCCAGGTTCAACGAATGCCAAAATGGCTTGCTTCCCATCAGGAGTTATTGAGCAGAGTCGTATCCGTCCTTCACCCAATAGGAAGACGCTATCCGCTTGGTCGGTCGGCAAGTAAACGGCAGCACCCTTTGCGTAGGTTCGCGACCTTGCCTTTTGCTCCAATTGGGCTAGCTGAGTTGGAGTCAACTGTTGAAATAGTGAACAGTGACCGACGTGCCAAAATGCATTTGCCATGCAGTTAGTTTAATTGAGGCTTTGATGGGAAGATATACTGGCAAAACTTCATTTGAATCTGGCAACGTCTTTGACTGTGTAATGTATTTCACACACGAGGGTTCAAAGACGCAGATTTAGGCTTTAAGGCGAGCGGCAGCATTGATCATACCGGGAGGGAGAGGCTCCTGCCGAACCATGGCGGCGCTAGTTCGGCAGTAGCCTCGCTCTCCCGTTGCGACCCTTGGCAAGTAGTGACATATACTTAATCCTGGCCATTTGCTTAGACGAGCTTTCACACTAGGAATTGCGGCCGGGGTCCTTGAACTTGGCCGAAATGCCGAGTCCATCGCCGATTTGCATATTGCAAAGCAGTTCACCGAAGACCAGTAACCACGTTACCAGTTGCGGGTCTGCTTGAAAGCACTGGTCAAGTCGCTGTCGCAGATCGGTCAAGCCGCAGGTGCCTCGTTTCAGTTTTTTCCGACGACAATAGATGATTGGCCAAACAGTGGCCCAAACACCTTGGAAGGTCGGTGAGCACTGGAGTCCTTCGCCACACAAAACGGCCAAGTGCAAATCGCTCAGGGCTGGCACCGATTCACACCACTCACTCCATTTGCCTTGATTGCTGCCACCTTGGGTAATGTTGTTACCAGATATTTTTTTGCGTTGCTTTCCAAATCGCTCATCCGCGGTTTGAACCGTCAGCAGTACGTTCTCTTCCGTTGCTTTCAATGCGGGCCTGTAGACACTGATTGGCTCCTCAATGACTTTGATCATGGTCGCTTGACCATCGATTGCAAAAGTCCACGTCCCATCAACCCAATTGTTGGCTTTCCAGCTCGCCGTCGTCTTTAATTCCAATGTGCTTTTCCCCGAAGACTCCATCGTAAAACCGGTTGGCGCATTCGCCCCTTGCCGAGCAACGCGTCGTTGCCACGATACAAAGTCCCCACTTAGGATTTTCATGGTAACCTGAGTGGACCAATCGCGAATTCCCATTGCATTGGCCCAAACGGTGGCGTCGTCGATCTTGGGAGGCTCCGACTGTTCGATGGAGAATTCATCCGTGCAATCCAAAACCCAGGTTGGTTGGGCGCTTGGTATCGACGTCAGAAGCCACTTCAGGTCATTGGAAACGCCGAAATTCCAAAGGCCATTTAAAGCCGAGTCCAGCATGTCCGCCTTTTCCCGGATGGTAGTCAAACTGGTGATGCAGTCGATCCAGTCCAAGTGTTTTTTTGCATTCAATCTCGACTGCTGAATCAATGGATCGCTCACCCCCATCAACGCTTGTAGCCAACCGGAGTTGGCGTAGTCTTGTTCAGTGGGAGATAGAGTTTTAGACATTGTTTTTCCGGAGAAGACATTCAAATGATGGAGACGATTTTCCAATCTAGCAGTTGGCTAGGTACTCCTACTAGTCCAAGTCCGCAATTTATAGCCAGCCCCAATGTGGCACGGCACTCCGTGCCGTGGTTTTCGACAGGCCGTGCCGTGGTTTAATCCGTGCCGTGGCTTTCGACACGCAAGTCGGTGAAGCGGGCGCCGAACCAGCGTGTCGCCAAGCGTACGCAGGAGCCTCGCTCGCTTCGCACTCTCCGCGTGATTCACGGCACGGAGTGCCGTGCGACAATGGTTCACTATATTTGTCTTTTTGTGGTTCTTGTGTTACGCTAATAGGCACGTTTTAAACGCTTTTTCTTGCCTTTTCCGCCCGCGAATCCCACCTTGCTTCCAATGCGACGATTCGAATCATTACTCAGAGCGCCAACTCGCTTTTGGCAGGTTCGTTTGCCAACCATTATATTGTTGCTTGCCTTCGCACCGCATTTCGCCCTCGGTTTTGCCGACGAAGTCGACTTGGAATCGATTCAATCTCTCCTGAACAATACCTGTTCGGATTGCCATACCGGACCAAAACCTGCTGGCGACTTCAGTATCGAAAAACTCAAGCCAAGCCGCGAGTCCATTGCCGCTTCATCCTTTGACAGTCGCGAGTGGGAGCGAATCCTGCGGCGATTGCGGGCTGGCCAGATGCCACCTCCCGATAGTGACCGTCCCAATGAAGCCGACTACAACAATGCGACTCGTGCACTTGAAAAGTGGTTGGGCGAGGGCAGTCACCTGCATCCTTTTGCCGGTCGAACGGAATCCCTTCGACGACTCACTCGCACGGAGTACCAAAACGCAATCCGCGTCCTGCTCGCATTGGATGTCGATGCAAACGCCTTGCTGCCTAAAGACGAATCGAGTCAAGGTTTTGACAACATCACGGTAGGGGAACTCTCGCCGTCGCTTTTGAATCGCTATCTGACCGCCGCACAGGCCGTTAGCCGCATCGCGCTCGGTCGTGAAGGGCTCGGTCCAATGGGGATCAATGTTCGAGTTCCTGCCGACCGAACGCAAGATAGGCATGTCGATGGTTTGCCTTTAGGCACCTTTGGCGGTGTGTTGATTCAGCACACCTTTCCACGCGATGGCGACTACGAATTTCAGTTGCGTTTGGCTCGTGATCGCGATGAAAAAGTTGAGGGACTGACCCAACAGCATTCGATTGATTTACTCATTGATCGGGAACAAAGACACCGATTCACCGTCAAGCCGCCTCCGAATCGAGAAGACTACACCCACGTAGACTCGCACTTGAAAACCCGCATCCGTGTCACGGCGGGCCAGCATGCAGTCGGTGTTGCCTTCCCGCAAGTGGGGACTTCCTTAGTGGAAACGAAACGTCAACCGTTCGACGCTGCGTACAATCGCCACCGTCACCCGCGAATCAATCCAGCCCTCTTCGAACTCTCCATCGTCGGTCCATTCCATTCCGAGTCGGCAGGCAATTCTCAAAGCCGACAGGCGATCTTCGGACACGATTCGGTGGATACTGGTATGCCGAATGAAACAGCCAAGCGCATCCTAAGTCGATTGGCGAGATTGGCGTTTCGGCGGCCTATTCGTGACGAAGATCTCGAGTCACCCATGTGGTTCTTCGAAGAATCTTTCCGGGAAGGTGGCTTTGACGCCGGCCTCGAAGCCGCGTTAACTTCGATACTCGTCAATCCGAACTTCTTGTTTAAAATCGAATCACAGCCCACCGGCGATTCGACACGTGCGACTTACGCGATAAGCGATTTGGAACTCGCCGCACGTCTCTCCTTCTTTCTGTGGAGTAGCCTTCCGGACGATCGCCTTTTAACCCTTGCAGAAGCACACAAACTACGTCAGCCCGATGTGCTGGCTGCCGAAGTTGAACGCATGCTCAAGGACCAACGCTCGACTTCCTTGGTGACGAATTTTGCTTCTCAGTGGCTCTACCTTCGAAACCTGGAGTCCATCACGCCTGACCTAAGGCTCTATCCGGATTTCGATGACAATTTAAGGCATGCGTTTCGCCGCGAGACGGAGTTGTTGATCGAGGACGTCATTTCAAACGATCGCAACGTTTTGGGATTGATTCGCTCCGACTTCACCTTTCTCAACCAGCGACTTGCGAAACACTATGGAATACCCAACGTCTCGGGTAGCCATTTCCGACGCGTGGACTTGCCCTCCGCGAGCAAACGCGGGGGTATTCTTCGCCATGGTAGTATCTTGACCGTTACTTCCTACGCAACCCGCACTTCACCCACCATCCGCGGCAATTGGATTTTAGAGAATATCATCGGCACGCCTCCTCCACCTCCACCTGCCAATATCCCGGCACTCAAGGACAAGCAAGATACGGACGGGAAATCGTTGCGAGAACGTCTGGCGATGCATCGTTCCGACCAAGCCTGCGCTTCTTGCCACAATTTGATGGACCCGGTCGGTTTTTCTCTCGATAATTACGATGCACTGGGAAGATGGCGTCCGTTTGACGATGGTCAACCGCTCGATACTGCCGGAATCATGCCTGACGGGTCGCCGGTGCATGATGCGGCCACGCTCGAAGACAGTATTCTGAAGCGTCCCAAGGTATTTGTTGGTACAATGACTGAGAAGTTGCTAACCTTTGCGCTGGGTCGTGGCGTCGAATTGCGAGATGGCCCCGAAGTTCGAAAAATCGTAGATTTTGCAGCGGAACAGGACTTCCGATTTTCGTCGATCGTCCAGGGAATTGTTTTAAGCAAGCCGTTCTTGATGAGGGACTCAGAATGACCATTTTTCAACGGGCACTAACTCGAAGGACTTTGTTGCGAGGGACGGGTGCTGCCGTGGCCTTGCCGTTGCTCGATGCCATGATTCCAGCCATGGCAGCAACTGCCGTCACGCCGGCTGCAAGTGAGCGGCTTCGCAGAATTGGTTACATCTATATCCCAATGGGATGCAATCCAAAGGAATGGATTCCCAGCGGCAATTCACTGGACGTATTGCCGTCGAGTTTGTCGCCACTTGAGGATATCAAGGATCAAGTCAGCGTTCTCAGTGGGATGGATCTAAAGAATGCATATCCAGGTTCGCATGCAACCTCCAATTCTGCTTTCTTGAGTGCTGCTCGAGCAAAACTGACCGAAAGCACCGACTACTATCTTGGTACGACCGTCGATCAAATCGCCGCCAAGCAAATCGGACAAGCATCGCCGCTTCCGTCGCTAGAATTGTCGATGGATTTATTGGCGACTGTTGGGCAATGCGACAACGGATACGCCTGTGTCTATCAAAATAATTTATCATGGTCCACACCGAGCAATCCACTCCCTGCCGAAGCGCACCCGCGACTCGTGTTTGAGAGCTTGTTTGGCGAGGGGGGCACACCCGACCAACGCCGAGCCGCTTTGAAAAAGAAAGCAAGCCTCTTGGACTCAGTTACCAAGGAAATCAAAAGGCTGAAATTGAGAGTCGGACGTTCGGATCGAAACAAGATCGACGGCTACCTAGAAAACATACGCGATGTCGAACGTCGAATCCAGCAAGCGGAGTCGGCCGTCCAAGACAACCCACTGCCAGACTTGGATCGACCTATCGGTGTCCCCGTCGCTTATGCAGATCACGCTCGACTCATGTTCGACCTGCAACTCTTGGCGTTCCAAGGGGACATCACACGCGTCACTACCTTTCAATTGGCACGCGAAGCAAGCAATCGCACGTATCCGGAGATTGGTGTTCCAGATCCACATCATCCGATCACGCATCATGCAAAGGATCCCGAAAAACTAGCCAAAATCGCAAAGATCAATCAATTCCACGTCTCACTATTCGCGGAGTTTTTGAAGAAACTCAAAGCGACTCCGGAAGCGGACGGGAACTTGCTTGACCATTCGCTGTTCTTGTATGGAAGCGGCATGGGGGACTCCGATACCCACGATCATTCGAATCTCCCGATTCTCGTGGCAGGTGGCGCTGCTGGGAAAATGCGTGGTGGTAGACACATTCAATTCGAAAAGCCCACTCCACTATCCAATTTGCATTTAACCTTGCTCAACAAAGTCGGTGTTCCGTTAGAGACTTTTGCCGATAGCAATGGCCGCGTCGAAGACCTCTTCGATCCTGTAACGCTCTGAAAACCTCCTGCCAACGGTTCCAATGGGAGAGCGAGGCTCCTGCCGAGCTTGGCATTGGTTCGGCAGGAGCCTCTCACTCCCGGTATAATCAATGCTTCCGCTCGTTTAACACTATGCGATCCATTCCTTTGCTATTTGCTATTTTGCTATTTGCTATAGTGCCCGTCGCTATCGGCTCAGACCCAAGCCTCGTCAACGCTATCGAAAAACGCGACTGGTCTCTTGTTAAAAAACTTCTAACTGAGCTTGAGCAATTAACCATTAAGCAGCCCGATGGGATGACCGCTTTGCATTGGGCTGTTTTCCACAAGCAACCTGAGTTGGTCCAGCAACTGCTTTTTTTTCGCGCGCCAGTGAATGCTCGGACGCTTTACGACGTAACACCGTTATCGATCGGTTGCATGCAAGGGGACGTTGCGAGTGTAAAGCTCTTAACCTCTGCTGGCGCGGACACCAATACAGTTCTGCCAGGGGGCGAGACACCACTCATGACCGCCTCTCGCAATGGAAATCCAGACGTACTAACGGAGCTTTTGAAACACGGTGCCAACGTAGATGCAACCGAGCGAAAAGGACAGACCGCCTTGATGTGGGCAGCAGCGGAAGGTAACGCTGAGGCCGTTCAAGTGCTCATCGATGCGGGTGCAGATCTCAAGCGAGAATTGAAGTCCGGATTCAACGCGATCATGTTCGCGGCTCGCGAAGGTCACATCGACGTTGTGCGTCGACTATTGGATGCAGGCATTGATGTGAACGCGGTTATGGGGCAGGACAAGAGCCAAGGGCGAGGGGCACGACCAGGTACGTCCGCCTTGATGTTGGCAGTGGAAAGCGGCCATTTTGAATTGGCACTCTATTTGGTGGAACGGGGTGCGGATCCAAACGATCAGAGAAGCGAGTACACACCCTTGCACGCGCTGAGCTGGGTCCGCAAACCGGCCAGCGGCGACGGTATCGATGGCGATCCTTCGCCACGCGGTTCAGGCAATGTTTCGAGCCTCGAATTTGTCCGAAAGTTGGTTGAAGCGGGTGCAAATGTCAATGCGCAATTGGAGCGAGGACCAGCCGGAAAAGCCAAACTGAACATGAAGGGAGCGACCCCGTTTTTGCTCGCTTGCAAGACCGCCGATCTTCCGATGCTCAAGGTGTTGCTTGAGTTGGGGGCGGATCCCACGTTGGTCAATGTCGACAACTGCACTCCATTGTTGGCGGCATCGGGAATCGGTACGGTTTCGGTTGGTGAAGAACCCGGTACCGAAGCCGAAGTCATCGAAACGATCGAGTTCCTGCTCGCGCTTGGTGCCGACATCAATGCAGTCGACAAAAACAAAGAGACCGTCATGCATGGAGCGGCCTATCGAGCCCATCCCAAAGTTGCGGAACTGCTTGCCGAACGAGGTTCCAAACCATCCGTCTGGAACCACAAGAACAAACACAATTGGACCCCCATGACGATCGCACAAGGGAGTCGGCCAGGAAGCGTCAAACCGGACCCCGCGATGATGGCAGTCCTCGAAAAACTTTCGAGTGCCGAGTAATCGGCGAGGCAGCCTCAGGTTGAGCGTGGGCTTGTCCCTCTCAGCCTTGTTTTGGCGTCCTAAGGCGAGCAGCAGCATTGATTACACATGGAGGGAGAGGCCACCCCTGTATACGTGTTTACTTCGACTTTTCCCAAGCAATTCATTGACCGGGAGGGTGAGGCTCCTGCCGAACCATAGCGACGCCAGCTCGGCAGGAGCCTCGCTCTTCCATTGGCACATTTCACAGACCACATCCCAAAACTATCGATAGACCTGGATCCAATGACCATCGGAACAAAGCACGCCAGTACTGCTTTTGCACTGCTCCTGCTGATTGGGTCAGGAGTGGCAATAGCCCAGTTCGATGCCGAAGCCCCCGAACCGTTGCCGCCGCTTGAGGGGACTTTGTTTTTGCATGGCGGTGGGGTCGTATCCCCGGAAATGCGACAGCGATTTACCAAATTGGCCGGTGGCAATGAAGCCCGCATCGTTGTCATTCCTACGGCGGACCGAAGCGACCCCTTGAACTCAAAGAAGACGGAGGTTTGGATTGAAAGTAGTCCAAAAAGCGTCGAGATTTTGCATGCCGAGCAGCGAGAGGAAGTTGCAAATGCAGGCTTTGATACTCTGCTCGCCAATGCGACCGCCGTTTGGTTCAGCGGTGGAAGGCAGTCCCGGTTGATGGAGATCTACGCAGGCACCGTCGTTGAAGAAGGCATCATGAAGTTGCTTGCTCGCGGCGGAGTCGTCGGTGGAACCTCAGCAGGAACAGCGATTGCTTCGAAAATCATGCTGCTAAATAACGACATGCGGACCGGTTTCGATTTCCTTCCCGGTTCTATCGTAGATCAACACTTCTTCGCTAGAAAAAGAACGGACCGACTCCGTCACGCTGTGGACTTGAATCCAGACCGATTAGGCTTTGGCATCGACGAAAAGACGGCGCTCATTGTGCGAGGTCGTCGACTAGAAGTCATCGGAGAATCCAATGTCCTGGTCACGATGGCTGCTTCAGAGAATCGCGAAGCTCGAACTGAAGTTTTAAAGCCTGGCATGACAGCGGATTTGATTGCGCTAAGGCGAGCCGCACAAGCTCGACAAACAGCGGCGTTTCCCGGTAAAAAAATTCTTGTACCCAAAGTCGCCAACGGAAGCCTTCTCATTGCGGGTGGTGGAAATCTTCCAGCGGAAGCCCTTCATGCATTTGTGCAGCTTGCAGGTGGCGACAAAGCCAGGATCGTCTATGTTCCATGTGAGGAAGCCAAGACGATCCCGCAGGAGCCAAGTATGCTCAGAGTGCTTCGTCGAGCGGGCGCCGGTCAAGTGGACTGGTTGCATACCAAGGACCGAAGCTTGGCCGACGATCCGCTGTTTATTGAATCGCTTGCGACAGCCACCGGCGTATGGTTTGGTGGTGGACGGCAGTGGAATTTGGTGGACTCGTATCAAAACACGGAAGCGCATCGACTGATGCATTTGGTATTAGAGCGAGGCGGTGTGATCGGTGGGTCATCGGCAGGTGCCTCCATCCAGGGTGATTACATGCCACGAGGCGATCCAATGGGGAACACACAGATGATGGCTGAGGGATACGAACGAGGCTTGGGCTTTCTAACAGGGGTCGCCATCGACCAACACTTCAGTCAGAGAAATCGTTTCCCCGATATGGCGTTGCTCAAAAAGACCTTTCCACAACTGCTTGGCATTGGAATTGATGAAGGAACTTGTTTGGTTGTGAAACAGAGTAAAGCGGAAGTCATTGGCCCCGGTCAGGTCGCCTTTTTTGATCGCTCAATCGATTCGGATGAAATCGAGGCGTTTACTAGCGTCAAGGCCGGACAGGCCTACGATCTTGAAATGCGTTGCGCGATTGCTGTCGGGGAGTGAGGGGTGGCTTTGATCTAAATCGTTAGGAATTGGAATTGGGTAATAGCGGTCGAGTAGTTCAATGCGTTTGAGTTGGCCGAGCATTGTTCGAAAGAATCATTTATCACGCCGACGATTCGTCCATGAACGGCGAAGCTTGCAGGCTTGAACGTACCATTGCTGCTCATGTTTTCGCATCAGCGCATTTCCATTCCGATAGGTTTGGACAATCTTTTGGAGATCGAGGTCCGCTGCCGCTTCATTGCCTCCTGCGGACTTAGCTTGTGCAAGATAGAATCGCGGTGCAAGGCCCGATTTGCCGCTCGCTAATTCCTCAAGTCCCGCGATGGCATCCTCTGACTTTCCGACCGCGGATTGACAGCGAAACAAGGCCAGCTTGCGGTCATCCTCTAACTTGAAGTCACGTTGCTGCGGAATTTTGAACGCGATGTCGTGGGCTTCCACCTCTTCGCCTTGTTCAAGCAATGCGGAAGCAAGGCAAATGAGCAACCGCGGGTCGTTGTCGAAGACACCTGTAAGACATTCGCGGTACGTTGCTGCCGCGAACGCCCATTGCCCCTGAGATTCGTACTCTCGAGCAAGACGAGTCCAGTTCTTCACCGTCGGTGACGCGTTTGCTTCTTCACTTAGGATCGAGATGCGGGATTGCGGCGAAGCGAATCGCCAACGTAGATTTGACCAGTCAATGCTCCGAAGGTTTGGACGCATCTCGACGAGGAAGTAGGCGGCAGCTCCAAGCACAGGCATGACGAAAATGATCCAGATCCAGTAATAAGGTCGCCCTGTTTTGATCGCATGCACAATGAAGAACAAATTCACGGCCATCAACAAGAAGCTGAGAATTGGATACGCCCAAAGAACCCACATCAAACTCGCAGGTTCGGAATAAGGGATCTCGTCGTCCATGGAACCGGCAGTCTCGTTAATCTGTTTTACGGAGTCATAGCGAAAACACTGTTGTATTTTCTAGATTGTAGCTCGAAGCAGGCTTGAGGCGATAGCGTATCCAGTGATCGGCCCAGGATCTTTCAAGATGCGACAACAACGTTCAGATCCACCTCGGTGGTTACAGCGTCTCCAAGTAAACCCGCATAAAAAACGAAAATGCAGTACGGAATTGAGAAGGCCAATGAGGCAGAGTCGATGATTCGGAAATAATTCCCTGAGATGAATTCAGCGGCATTCGAGTTTTTGCGCTCGCCTAAAACGGCTTGATTCTGGCAAGCAGCTTAGTCAACCAACCTCGAGAGTAGCCGTCGCGAACGTGTCCCAGGTCTTGCTTCTTGATATGGGACTGAATGAGATTGCGACTGAGCACCACGTTATTCGGGTCAATGTCTTGACTTCGACATGTACCGGTCAGCGAGTATCGCCAGCTATTGTCATTTTCTTCAATGACTTTGGTCGCGTCCAAGACAATGAGTCCATTCGGTTTGATGTCGACAATCTCCGCCGCGATATTCCGTGTGAACGCTTCGCTGGTTCGGATCGTCGAATCGCCGCGATAGACTTCGGTTTGCGACGTTTGCACACGAGGGTCTCCGTCCGATTGTGGGGCTGGCTTGATCGTATCGAGTCCTACGAGCCGAATCCACTCTTTAATCGAAGCATCGTAACTCGTGGTCTTTCTGGAGGTTGCATTGCCCGTTGCAAGGGACGTCGATGTTTCTTCGATTCGAATTGAAACAATATCGTGAAGTTTTAACGAGCGTGCGGGAGCAGGCGGCACATAACTCCAGGAGGTTTGCAGTCCGAGTTGCCCCGCATTGTCCATAGCAGAAGGGAAATAGCCTGCTTGGAAGGGATTCATGTTTGGTTGTTGGGCAAAGTTAGGTCCTGGCTGGGGATTGAAATCGCCATTTGGCTGGACCATACCCCTTTGAGCCAGTGGAGCAGGCAAAACGTCTCCCGATCCAGTAGGATTGACTGCTTGCGCTAGATGCACTATTGGCTTATGAAACAGGCTACTGTTTTGGGCGGACAGATTGCCTATGGAAATAGACATATAACTCATCAACGCCAGGACAAAACTTACGGGTTTGATAAAACGGTTTCGCAACCGAGTGGATCGCGCTGAACAGAACATAATCGAGAGGCCTTAACGTGGTTTCAATGAGCTCGAATTACTTGCATTTTTTCGGGATGATTGCGCGGCGTTGGCTGCGCCATTGAATATAACTTCGGCGGATCTATCTCCTGTTACTCGTGCAAGTACGCGTTTTCGATGTGGTTGAACTTCGATTTGAATTAAGTCGTCCATTGCGCCTGGTTCAATCGCCCGGCCGTTGGTCTCAACAGTTACTCCGCCGGAAGCAATGCCGATGGCAACTAAGTCGCCGACATGGATGATTACCGGCGGTCCAACTTCGTTCAAACGAATCACTTGTTGTGTGCTCATGGCTCGTCGCAGCTGTTGGCCAACCAGCAGGTCCGTTTGAGAGAAGCAGTCCTCCGGCCCATAGTTCAAGCCGCGAGGCATGGGAATCCACGTCAAATCGACATCTCTCAAAACATAACCTTTCGCAAGCGGTCTGTTTGCTGCGACCACCATTTCCGGAAGCTTCACCGTGGCAGGTATGTCGATCGATTGTTCTCCAACTGGACCTTTGATCAGAAAAATGAACGTCTGTTTGCCTTCCCAAGGGGGTTGTCCGCCAGCAATGCCAAGAATCTGGCGTCGTTGCGTCAAGATCTTTGCGTGTTCAGATGGCATATGGACCTGGATTTCCCACCGGCCGGTCGAAGCTGTTTTGGTCTGCAGGTAGTTTTCGATGGCTGCCGCCGCGATGCGTTCCGCTTGCGAAACCGTTGTTGACGTGATGAATGGAGTTGTGAATTGCGATTTATCTATTCTGTCAGTGGATTTGTTGTCGATCCGTTCTTGGTGTCCGGCAGGCTGCGCGGCAACAGGAGCTGTGGTCAAGTTGAATTCATCCGAGTTTTTCGAGACGCTGCGTTCCGTGCGTTGACCTGCCACGCAACGTACCGTGCAATCCATGGCTCCATGCCACCGAATTAGGTTCGGGGATATACCCCGAAGCGAAAGCGATTTTTCGATGTCACTTCGTGTCCAAGTTTGGTCGTTACCATTGCGAGGAGCAGGTGCAAGTGGAACGTCTATCATTTGTTGTACCAGTGCATCAGATCCTTGAACGTCGACAAGGTCGGACAATAGGAGCAGGTTGGATTGGCAGTCGGCCTGAACTCGCAACATCAACTCGAGCTTAACGGTCTGCGTTGCTTTGTCGGTGGTCTGCTGGGCGGTCAAGTTGTTTACACAGACCAGACAAGAGATCATTACCAAGCAAAGTTGAAATGAATAAAAGGGAACCCAATGTCGCCTTTCGCTCCGCGAAAGTCGCGCATCTTTCGCGGAGCGAACGGCGACAAAGCGAAAGGCGACAATAGGCAGACCGAAGGAATAACTAATGGGATGACTCATACCGTTTCTTGCCGACTATCTTCGAAGGTTTGCGATTTGCTGTAGGATTTGGTCACCTGCTTGGATGGCTTGTGAATTCAATTCGAAACCCCGTTGTGTCGTGATCAGATCGATCATCTCTCGAACCGGTTCGACGTTGGATTTTTCCAGCGAGCCTTGCCTGATGACTCCCAGGCCATTTTGGCCGGCAGGTCCTGACTGCACTTGTCCGCTCGCATCGGTCGCTTTATAAAGGTTTTCACCAATTTTGAGCAAACCATCTGGATTGATGAAGGAAGCCATCGTCAACTCGCCAACTTGGGTCAATTGCGAGGCGCCAGGTGCACGCACTTGCACTTGCCCGGTTGGGCTTATTACTACTGCTTCCGAGCCTTGCGGGATCGAAATGGGAGGGTCCACCAAACGGCCCGTTTGGGCTGAGCCGATGACCAGTTGTCCGTTGGCATTGATGTCAAGGTTACCAGCTCGCGTGTAAAGCGGATTGCTTGTGACGGGATCGGTCACCGCGATAAAACCCAATCCCTCGATCGCGATATCGAGTGCACGACCCGTCTGTTCGATGGTGCCTTGCCCGTAGTCTTTTTGCGTGCTTTGCACTCGAGTACCGAGCCCTATTTCGACACCTACAGGAGTTGGATTCTGCAATGAATCTTGAATGCCAGGATAGACTTTGTCGCGGTAAAGTAGATCTTCGAAATTGGCTCGGTCTCTTTTGAATGCGGTCGTGTTCATGTTAGCCAAATTATTGGCGATCACATCCAGCTTGGTCTGCATGGCTTCCATGCCAGTCGCTGCTGTGTAGAGTGTTTGTATGCTCATGGATTCGTTCCTTCAGTTGCTTCGAAAACAGAGTGGTTGTTATTCTTTTAGCAATCGGCCAATCAAGTTGCCATACGCTTGGTCATGATGTTGAATGAGCCTGAGATTGGATTCGTAGGCTCGGGTGGCTTCGATCAGTTCCATCATGGCAGTCGTGGGATTGACTGCCGATTTTTCAAGACTGCCATTAACGATTGCTCGTTCGTTGGGAGGAACGGGTCGGGTTTGAGCGAGTGGGCGAAACAGGTTGTCGCCGACTCGAGCCAGATCACCTAGCGATTCAGGCCTCGATAGCATCAGCGCAACGTTTCTACCATCTTGTTGAATAACGCCGTTGTTGTGAACTTCAAAGTGACGGGAGGGATCGATTTGAATTGGATTCCCGTCCACTCCCATGACGTGATCGCCATTGGTATTGGTGAGTTGACCTGACGCATTGAAGACAAAGCCACCAGCGCGAGTTAGGAATTGTTCCTCACCCTTCTTTACGACAAAGAAGCTTTTGTCATCATGGATAGCGAAGTCGGTTTTGTTGCCTGTATTTTCGATTGGCCCATTGTCGAAGATGGTTTGGGTAGGTTGGATTTTCGCTCCGCCACCGATGTCGGCCAGGGTACCGGAGTTTGGCGAAACGTCGCCGTCTTCGATCGACTTATTGTAACGCGCTTGCACGATGGCTAAACTGGGTTTGAAGCCAGGCGTATTGATATTGGCTAAATTGTTGCTGAGGACTTCCAGACGATGGTTCTGGACGTGGGCGCCAGAGGCTGAAAGATACATTCCGTATGGCATATCCCATCTCCTTAACAATGCGAGTACGACGCGTGGACTCTAGCGGTTGCGAAAATCGGCCGAAACGTCAATATTGGAGTGCAGATACAGATTTCCTATGCTAGTTGCGGGTCCAATGGATAAAACAGCTACCCAACTTTCCCATCCCCACCAACCTCGTGGGCGTTACAAGCAAGGCGAACGCATCGGTTTTATTTGCCTGGGCGTTGGCTTGTTTGCACTTTTATTCGTAGCCGCGATGCTCAAACCGAATCCGTCCGGATTGGGTACGCATACGCAGCTAGGCTTGCCTGGCTGCACGATGTACACTTTTTCCGGCATTCGATGTCCTGGCTGCGGCATGACAACGTCCTGGGCGCACACGATGAACGGGGATTTTTCAAGCGGCATACGGGCCAACGTCGGAGGTGTACTGCTCTGTTTGCTTTCCGTCGCTGTATTTCCTTGTCTACTATGGATGGGGATTCGTGGGCAAAGCTTGCCCTTTCATTGGTTTGGGCAAGTTGCAATCACCGTCCTGATCATTGCGATGTCAATCTCGATTGTGGAGTGGTCGATCCGTCTAGCTTTCTAAAAGACCATTTGCTAAAAGCTGTTCGCACGGACGCAAGTTCTTCAGGCCGACAAGTGCAAAAGGAAAGGATTCCTGCATGGCTGCAAGCAATCAAGTTGGATCGCAATCAAGACGACTTAAACACAAGTGCTTTACAATTACGGTTAACGTATGCATCGTTTGCACCCTCAGCCTGACTTGTTTGGCAATCGCAACCAATTCGGGATGCGCATTCATGGCAAACGCCATGTACGTTATCAAAGGGGTCGATGCTCCTGCTGAGTTCGACGACCTCAAGGAGAAAAAAGTGGCCGTGGTGGTCAGCACCGCCGCTGGCCTCAACGCAGATGCTTCCGGCATCCTCATGTCCAGGCACATCAACGAGTTGCTCGCCCGGAACGTCAAAAAAGTGGAGATGGTCAATCCTGAAGAGGTAGATCGGATCATTAACGATCAGCCGGTAGGAGATCGATCGATTCCTGTCATCGGAAGTCGCCTGCGAGCGGACTATGTCATTTTGGTTGAGGTCAGCGATCTCAAGCTGCGTGACGGTCAGACGCTTTTCAAAGGTCGTAGCAACGCTTCGGTGACCGCCTACAAAGTTCTAGAGGGCGACCGACCGGTTTTCAAGAAATCGTTTCCGGAGTTCATTTATCCGCCGCACGGTGCCCCCGTCACCGACTTCGATGAAGCCTCCTTCCAGCGGATATATCTGTCCGAGCTCGCAATGCGAGTTGCTAGAACGTTCTATCCATTCGACCCAACGATTGATGTTGCCAAAGAAGCAGCCGTTTCTTCGTTGGGCGCGTCCCAGTAGGTCTTGGCAAACCATGAGAATCAACGCATTCCTTTTTAGTGTAGTCCTGTTTCAGTTCTTGCCGTTGGTAGGGATTGCATATGGTCAAAAACCACCAGAAGTCGCGGACTTTCGAATCGACAGCGACATCTACGACGATGAACGAAAGCCGCCACTCTATAGCATTCAGACGATTTTTTGTGCGGGTCAGTACATCGAGCTGGATGATAAAAACGGACGTGTTACGGTTGTGGATCCAGGCAAGGGTCGAGTTACGATTCTGGACTCAAAGCAAAAAGCATTGGTGCATCTGGAAATGCAATCGCTCGAGAACCAGTTGAACCATGTTCTAGAAAGTATGACCCCAGCTCAGCAAAAGAAGTTTAAAAGCGACGGCATAACCTACTTTGAAGCTGACAATTTTATTACCATCGGCAATGAGTGGTTTCGATACAAGTTTCGCGCCGTCACGCCATCCAACCCCAACATAGCCATCAGTTATGGCGATTTCGCCAACTGGACGGCTCGCGTCAATGCGCTTCATTACAAAGCGCCACAATTTATTCGAATGGAATTGAATCAGCTCCTGATTGACCAACGGCAACTCCCGGTCGAGCTTCGTCGCTATACCACGCTTCCTCCCAGTCCGACGGAGCCCAATGGAAAAACCGAAGAGATCATTGCTCGCCTCATTCTCAAGGACTCACTCTCCAGCAATGATCGGACGCGGGTTGCGAACGTTGTGAAATCGATGACGGAATTCAAGCCGACAACAGAGAAAGAGTTTTTTCGATAATCCTATTCGACGTTTTGCGAGACAGTAGTTTGCGCTGGTTCACTTTATTTCTAATTGCATTCTTAAACCATAATTGTCTGTTGCTGCGCGGGCAAGAATCAGGCATCCGCCTTGCATCTGCGACCTCCTTATCGAACAAACAATTGAGCTTAAGTCGATGGCCGTTCGAACTTCGGGATGGTCAGTTTCAAATACACTCGACCGTACCTATTGATACGCTTAGACCAAACCTGCCGAAACTAAATGCATTGCCTAGCGACTTAAAGCAGTCCCTTTCGATCGCGATCGTTGAGCAACCAGTCCACAGTTACGTTCTGGAGAACCGTGAATCCTTAGATGCCTACGTAAAGCGACTTCTGCCCAATGCGCCTAGTCGGCGAGCCTTCTATATCAGACACCGTGGACCGGGATTGGTTTTGACCTATTACAATGCGTTATGGCTAACCGATGTTCGGCATGAATGCACCCATGCGCTGTTGGATGCGAGCGGAGTTAGAGTTCCACAGTGGCTTGATGAAGGGTTAGCAGAGTATTTTGAAACGGTCAGTGAAAATCCGCTGGAACATGCGACGCATTGCCTAGCCGTTCAAACGCAATTGCGTTACGGACAAGTACCGGACTTAATGCAACTCGAGCGTAGCGATTCGAATGCCGTAATGTCGGCCCAGGACTATCGCGACGCTTGGAGCATTACTGCGTTCGCATTAAATTCGTCACCGCAGTCTAGAATTGCATTTCAGCAGTATCTGCTGGATCTCCAAAATGAACGGGCGGGTGGTTTCTTGAGCCATCGATTGCAACCAACGAACCATTCGTGGCGAGAAGACTTTACGCGGTTTTTTGGAAAGTAAGCACCTCGGCGCGAATAACTTGATGTTACTTCGTTTAACCGCGTGGGCATCGCCCCGCGATTGCTACTGCTGCTGCTGCTACTGCTGCTCGCGGCCCGTTGGGCACGCGGTTAAACGAAAACTCATCGCATTCCTGAAATCCCATGAACTCCGCTGCGCATGACGGTTGTGACGATTGAATAGTATCTGCCAGGCCTGAAGCGCCTCCAAAAATATTTACGTTGTCCTGTTTTGCGACCTACAATGAAATGGAAAAATCTCACCCCGATACCGAATTCTGCTCGCACAGTAGGCGTAACGAATGCGGAACGTTTGCCAACTCGGAAACTCAATGCGCCTTTTACAACTCATCGAGCGACTTCACCAACAATTGCCGAAATCGAGCGATCGCCATGTTGCATGTTTAGCCATGTTGCTCTGCGATCGTGATCCACAGCTCAAATGCCAGGAAAGCCAAGAAGAATTCTTGGACTTGCTCGATGAGACTCAGCTTCGATTGCAATCGATTGACGACCAGCACGCAGCCGTCGCCTATGAACTGGATCAACTTGCTCTAACTCAACCCTGTGAGTTCGAACCGAAGCACGTTTGGACCCTTATTCGTGCGATCAAAGTCCAAAGTCAGTTTGTGGAAATGCTCACAGGTGTGCGGGTCGAGCAAATGAGCCGTTGCACTCCCTAAGGTAGCACTCAACTTGGTACAATACTCTCGGGCATGCGCGCGTTGTGTTTAGGGCCGAAGGCCAGTTGGTTTGCCTAGCCCAGGCAAAAGGCCTGGGACTGGGCAAAACGCAATCATTTTAGGGCTGAAGGCCCGTTCGTTTGTTATATTGCCGGGCCTTCAGCCCTAACTAATGTCGTGTTTGCCTGTCACCCAGGCCGTTGGCCTGGGCTAGGTAAATGGTTGGGCCTTTGGCCCGAAAACCATCAAAACGCGCAACTTCAAAAAGCGTAAGCGAGGGATCGCAGTCATGTGTTACATGGCGTGCCAAATGACCCTGGCCCAAACTAATTCACTTGACTTTCTGAAACCACTTAAGAGCTTCGTCCATGCTGGATAAATCCATTGCATTGTGTATTTGCTTGATGATTTTGCATTGCCAACGCGGCAACTCGAGGGAAGACAATCGACTGGCCAAGGAGTCGAGCCCCTATCTGCTGCAGCATGCCCATAATCCTGTGGATTGGTACCCTTGGGGGGACGACGCTCTCGAGAGAGCTAAAAAGGAAGACAAGATGATTTTTCTGTCCGTGGGATATGCGGCCTGCCATTGGTGTCACGTCATGGAACGTGAGTCCTTTGAGGACAAAGAGATCGCTAAATACTTAAACGAAAATTTCGTCTGCATCAAAGTGGATCGTGAAGAACGCCCAGACATTGATCAAATTTATATGACCGCCGTTCAAATCATGTCGGGCCGTGGCGGATGGCCGATGACCGTACTCATGACCTCCGATGCCAAGCCTATTTTTGGCGGATCCTATTTCCCCGCGCGCGATGGTGATCGAGCCAATCTACCTGGTTTTTTAACCATCGTTCGCAAAGCAACCCAACTCTGGACAAAGGAACGAACCGAGTTAAAAGTCCAAGCGGATCGCATTGCGGATGCATTGAAAACAGCTATGTCGACTTCCGAATCGATTCCTGCGAACGCAGAAATCGATCGCGATTCCTGCAAGCGGATGCTGCAAGAAACGCAACAACGATTTGCGAGCGGTTTCGATGCAATCCATGGGGGCTTCGGCTTCGCGGAATCCAACCCAAATCGTCCGAAGTTTCCAGAGCCGTCCAATCTGGTTTTTTTGCTCGAGCGATCGAAGCGAACCTCTCTCGCGAAAGATGATCGCGATATAGCCGAAAAGATGTTGGTCAAAACTCTGGATTCGATGATTGCTGGCGGCATTTACGATCATCTAGGGGGTGGCTTTCATCGGTATAGTACCGATCGTTTCTGGCGCATCCCGCACTTTGAGAAAATGCTTTATGACAACGGGCAACTCGCGCAACTCTTTGCTGTGGCCTTCGAGTCGACTGGCCGTCAAGAGTATCGCACCATCGCCGAAGGGACGTGCGATTTTGTCCTTCGCGAATTATCCGCTCCCGGCGGCGCATTCTACTCGTCGCTGGATGCCGATTCGGAAGGGGAGGAAGGCAAGTTCTATCGCTGGGAGAAAGAAGAGTTGGATCGCGTGGGCAAGTCCATTCAAGGGTTTGGGCTTTTTTCTCAAGTTTATGGTTTCGCCGCGTCACCCAACTTCGAGGGTAAGTACTTCGCCCCGCAGCCCGGTAAAACGTTGACTCGAGTTGCAGACGAGAGGCATCAGGCTCTCGACACTTTCTACTTGTCCCTGGCGGATGCAAGGAAAGCACTTTTCGAGATACGATCCCAGCGAGTCAGGCCACCGACCGACGTTAAGGTGCTTACGTCCTGGAACGGTTTGATGATCGCAGGCTTGGCGGACGCAGGCCGTATTCTGAATCGTAACGACTATATCCGAGCGGCATCAAAGTCGGCAGAGTTCTTACTGAAGGAACTCAAGACACAGGATGGACGGTTGCTTCGGACTCACGCACTAGGGGAAAGCAAACTTCAAGGCTATCTCGACGACTACGCATTTTTGGTGCATGGCTTGCTGCGCTTGCACTTGGCGACCAAAGAGGAGCGATGGTTGGAGCAAGCCAGCGAACTGACCCAAACGCAGATTCGGTTCTTTCGCAATGAGGAATCGGGTGGCTATTACTATACCGCCACAGACCATCCCGAACTGATCGTTCGCTTTCAAGATCCAATCGATGGCGTTATTCCATCTGGCAACAGTTTGACTGCGTCCAATTTACTTTATTTGACTTACACCGCCAAGCGCGCCGAGTTCGAAGCGCCGCTTCGACGGGTTTTGCTGTCTTCTTTTTCGCTCATCGAAAAAAATCCTAGAGCGGCTTCGTTGATGTCGGCCCAAATTGGAAACTGGCTTGATCAGCAGAAGTAGTACAACTTAGAAGTGCGATGTGTTAAACGCACTTTTGCGGAGCAAAAGGCGATAATGTTACCGGGCAACGAACTCGTTACGCACCCAACCGTCACCAATCCCATTGAAATGTCCAAAGGTCCACCCGTTGGTTTCTTCTAGGACCATGAATTCGGCACCATCTTTGAGCGGAGAGTCAAAGGCTGCTTCGTAATCTTTTCCTATCCCTTTGCGAGCGACTGTTTCACCGGTGATCACAGCTCGCCTCGCATCGAACCGTTCAGGCGAATTGAGCCCTGCATCGATCGTAAAAAGCAATGCCACGACCATCGTTCCACCTGCTAGCCAAATGAGCTTGCTCCGATATAACAATACTGAAACAAGGGCGATCAAGGGAACGAGTGACAAAGAAACGAGGGCGATCTTAACGCGGGTTGGATAAGCCAACGAATCATTCCAGAAAATGACGTATAGCCACCATGGCTTAGGCGGTTCAGCGAGTTTGCCGGGGGCGGACAACAGAGCCTGTTGTAGGTTGGCCTCCAAAAGAGGGTCGCTTGGTCGGTACGGTTTTGCTTTCCGGTAGTTCAAGATCGCACGTCCAAAGTCCCCTGCTCGGTAATACGCGTTTCCCAGATTGTAGTAGACGGCACCGTTGCAAAAACCATCCGCCATAATCGATTCAAACACTGCTGCCGATTCGCGAAACTCGGTTGGGGACTTGGCCCGGTCGAACAATTCGATCGCGCGCATAAAATCGCGTTGGCGATCGCTGTTTGGATCGGCCAGCAATCCCCTCGATGATGCCAAAAACAAAATCACCATGGTGGCGACAATACAAAAACGGGTCATCTTGTGAATCTCCGTACCAAAAACGGACTGACTCGATCCACAAGCTCGGATGCATCCTTTACTAAGTTTGTAGAATCCGTAGCATCGGTAGCGCCATACTCAGCGGACTCGATTCTCTCCAAAAGCCTCCGCAGTTTTTGTTGGTCTTCGTTGGGAACCGCAGCCGCTTGTATGGCTTCGTTGACGTCTGCGGTGGTTAAACCGTCCGCAATTCGATTGCCTGTGTCAGCCACCAATCCGAGGATGGCGGCCCTCACTTCGCGAAGCGACTCTTTATGTTTTCCTTGGTATAGCAACGATTTGGCTGCAGTCAGCCGGGATTGGGCGGATCTGCGAGCTGAGACCCTTCGTTGTCGTGGTACGTCGGCAGATTGCCGGCGAAAGACTAAGAGCGATGAGATTGCAATTCCAGTCCCCATCCATAGTCCGGCAACCCATTTCAGTCCGTTCATGAAATCCAATCGTTCATCGCGCAACAGCGAAACATCGGTCACATTATGAAAAATTCCGTCAGCGCGTGTCTTGATATCTGTCACAGTTTTGCCAGATCCGATCGCGCCGATCAAATCCCCGCCACCGAGGGTCGATGCTTCCATGACTTCCATTGCAATTGGATCGGTCCTAATGCTCGAAAAACTTTCGGAGGTTGGATCGAATGTCGAAAGGGACAACGCAGGAATCGACACACCCGCTCGTTTCGGTCTCAGCGCGAAAGTAAATTTCTTAGAACTGTTCTCCAGTCTTCCAACAGGGTTCTTGTCTACGATATCAAACTGATCTGCAATTTCGGGTACCGCCGTAAGATCGGGAGCAGAAATCAATTTCAGCGAACCGCTCCCCACAACTTGCGAAAATTGTAGTGTGAGCGTCATTGGATCACCGACCCGCAACTTCGTCGGCGTAGCAGAGACACTCGCGACGTAGTTACCAATTCCCCCTATGAAGTTGTTTGGGCGAGGTGAGGGCACCTCGAGCACCTCCATGTTGACGGGTGGCGCGATCGCGACGATTCGCGTGGCACTGTACTCGCGGCCAGAGAAACCGGTTGCAAAAGTACCCTTCACGGACGCCGGGCCAAACGTGTAGGTTCCGGGTTTTTCTGCCACGAATTTCCGATCCAGTTCATAGACATAGTAATCGATGGGTTTTCCCGAGAGTCCATTCCGATTTTCGCGTCCTTTACTTAGATCGAAAACCGCCAACCTCGATCGAAGAAATGAGTCTGCATTTACTTCATTGATCGAAAAGCCGACATTGTTTGTCGCAAGCAATGGCTGCAGCCAGTCCGACACCTCGTTTGTCTCGAGACCTTCCTGCGGCTTGAGCCAATTGATTTGCAAGCGAGGAGGGCTGCGTCGAAGCGGTTTCAGTGGTTCATCTCGAGTGTCGGCAATGGGTTGGACCAAAACACGAAGTTTGACGGTAAAACTTTGCGTAGGATAAACTTTGCTAGGACTTGAAATAATTTCAGCAACAACTGTATCCTGCTTGGGTATGTCTAATACGCGGACGGACACCACATTGCTGATCAGATTCTTGCCGTCAATGGTGGCTGTCACTTCCGGGATCGTTAAAGTGCCTGCAAGCTTGGGGGTCAAACGGTATTGGTAGACATGGCTAAAGGTATTTGATTGTGAAATCCTGCCGTTGACGATCATGGTTGACGATTGGTTCCTGGATTGATCACCGAGGAACTCAACCGCGAATTGTTCGTTCAGTTTTGCGGTATTCGGCGTGCTTGGAGTATCGGCATTCTGAATATTGACTTGGTACGTGAGCGATTCACCGAGAAAGATATCTTCCTCTTCGATGACCGAGCACACGATCTCGGGTGGCGCGGACTGGAGCGATGGACCCCAAATGAGAAACAACAGGCTTGCTAAGGCGAGCGGCAGACCGAAATCTACTCGCCGATTCTTCAATTGGGAGGGGGAGGCTCCTGCCGAGCT
>JANMLD010000056.1:0-52057 GCA_031372345.1 Pirellula sp. | reverse complement strand
CAGGGATTATGGCCATCCAATCTAGAGGGATGGTAAATATCCCCCGAGTAAAATTCGGGGGCATTGCACCGACTACCGCGACTCGGCGGATTTCCTGGGGCGTTGCCGGATCGCGTCCGGTGGAAGTGAGAATCTCGTTCTTCCCGAGGAGAGTTCGTCTTCTAAAGCAGCGTCGAACTCACTGGTGGATTCCACGGACGGTGCTTCTGGAACCGTTGACTCGGGCTTGAGATTTGGCGTTGCGCTTTCAACGTCATCCAAACCGGTGGTTGGACTACCTTGACGGCGCAGTTGCAATACTTGAACGTACTCTGCTCCAAAGAACAAAATGGAAATTCCGTAGTAGCACCAAAGCAAGATTGCGATAAACGAACCGACCGCGCCATAAGCGGACGAGTATCGCATGCCGATTAAGAAGACGCCTAAGACCTCGCGTCCCAGTTCCCAAATACAAGAAGCCAGCAATCCACCTCGGATCGCGTCACTCCAACACACATAGCGTTTTGGCAACCATCGGTAGACCAAGGAAAACAGCAGTCCGTTGGCAATCACAGTGGAGCCAAGTTCGAAGAATCCAAACAAGAAATTCATGCTTGGCACTGTTGAGGTCGTTAACGAACGAAACTGGGCCATCACCATCCCGGCCGCGAACATGACCAGGATGGTTCCGCCCAGTCCTGCCAACATCACGAAGGCGAGAAACCGACTTTTCATCACACGATAGATAGTGCGCCGAACGTCAGCATCCTTTTGAACTGGAATGCGAAAGATACGGTCAAATCCGCGATCGATCTGGGCAAAGATGCCAATCGCAGCCAACGTGGCGGCTAAAAAACCAAATGGACCGCTAACAATGGAATGATTTTGAAGCGAAGTTAATACCTGCTCAATTTGCTTCTTGATGATAGGTGAAGCGTGAGTCTCCACCATGTTTAGGATTTGTTCTTCGGCTTTTTTGCCTGTCTTTGAAAATTGCAAAAAGATCCCAAAGCCCGAGGTGAGCACTAACATCATCGGAAATAACGAAAGCGCTAGATAATACGCGACGGATGCGGCCAAAGAGCTAGCATCATCTTCACTCCAACGAATGCCAGCATCCCGTAAGTTTGGAAAGAAATTACGAATCCAATGCTTGCCGGATTTTACTACGGCAGTTTGGACTTCCGTTAGGCGTTCGAATTCGAGGCTCTTTTTTGGGTTGGACATCGCCTCATCTTAGGATTTTTCTTCGCTCGATGCCATAGAAATTCGAATGCAGGCATTGGCTAACGTAATCAAGGGGCACGGCGGTCCCCGCCGTATTAATTCGGCGAGCGGCAGATTGGAGTAAGGCAACCCGAAGCGTAAGCGAGGGACAGTTTCGCGGGTCCCTCACTTACGTTTCGGGTTGGGATTGGTAGCGGCCCTCGCCCGGCAGGAGCCACGCTCGCCTCGCTCTCCCACATGGAGCGACTTGGCAGCGTTATTGGGTTGCCAAATACGCATACAGGTCGGCCACTTCGGCAGGGGACTTGTCATGCAGGAGCCCTGTTGGCATCAGCGATTCTGTCGAATACGCCTTGTCCTCGATACTCTCTTGGTTGATGCGAACAATGGCCCCGGTGGCGGTTTGCAGCGTGACTCCGTCAGCTGCGTTGTAAACCAGCATCCCTGTGAAGATCTCGCCATCAATGGTCAAAACCCGTATCGACTTGTACCGATCCGAAATATCACGACTAGGTTCAAAGATCGCCTTTGCAAGATCGTCGCGAGAGAAGCGCTTTGCGACTCCGACCAAGCTTGGTCCAAGCGAGCTCTGCCCACCATGGCATAGAACGCATTTTTCCTGATGAAGAATTTGACCCCTTTTTGCGTCTCCTGAAATGGCGTTGGCTGCAACCTGTAGCGTTCGCCAGTCAAAGGTTGATTGTGGTCGGGTCAATTTAGCAATCGACTCAGCGTCCAGGTTGGCCTCAAAGTAGGGCTCCCAATCTTGCCACGCTTCACCGGAGGGGGGAGGATTCTGAAAATTCAGTTTTCCGGCAACAGCTCTCGCCCTCGCCAGGACTGCCGCCCGGGGTAACGTGCTCGCGGCATTGATCGTAACCGAGACAACGGTAGCCAAGGTCGGCCATTCGCGTCGAGCATCCACCAGTTGAAGCACACTAAGCCCCTTCCAGCCTGAAGTCCACAGATTTCGATCGTTGCTCTCTAAGGCTGACAGGAATAGTTCGTAATCGGAGTCGATTGGATTGGTGGATAGCAAATCGGCTGCGGCAGGGCGAAGACTCGCGACGACCGTGCTTGCACGAATTGCCTTTGCGAATTCGTTATCAATGCCAGCCTGGGCAGCAAACCGCAAAATGGGAACCGACCATTCGGTGGGCTCCGAATTCAAAAGGTGCTCGCGCATCTTTTTCCTAGCAGAAACTTGAACATCAAGAGGGAAAGCAGAGAGGAGGACCAAATCTTCCGGGCAGCAAGGGACTGGCAATGCCACGAAAGCCGCTCCCAATCCGCCGTCTCGCCGTACAAGCGCAGCCACCAATTGTTGAAGTCGAATCGGCCATTGATTGTCCGTGTAAAGCCCACGCGTTTTGACTTTGCGCACGACACCCGCCAAAGCGGAAGCTGTTTGATGGGTCGTGTCAGGCGACCGAGGATGTTGGCAATTGGCCAAACAGCAGAGAGCGTGAATATCCGAGGTAGGATGGCTCTTGTCATCGATTTGCCCTAAGCAGTAGGCCAGCGACTCTTGATCCTTGGGCTCAAGCATAGACAGGGTACGCATAGACTCCGAGTGGACAAGTTGGCGGTCTGCTTCCCTTGCTTGTTTGGCGATGAACTTGACCCAACCGATCCATGCGACTCGGACATTTTCTGGGAGTTTGGATGCACCGAGCGCCTTATAACCGTCGAGTACATCCGGCTGTGGGGGTTCTTGCTGTTGCGGCAACGAAAATCGACGCTCACCTAAAGCCGATTGAAGTACGGTTAGGAATTCTAAAACGTCGCGAGTTGACCAGTGCGGTTGGCTTTTAGGCACCCAACTAGCCAAGGCATCCAACAATGGCGAGTCGATGGTCGATTGCGTGGTGGCAAAGAGTTGCTTGGCTATTAAGAAATCCATTGTGTTATTGTCGGTTTTTTTGGCTAGCGGTGCCCCGGATCGAGCCAATGCCCAAAGCCATGTACGACGCATGGCGTTTCCCGATTCAGTCTCCTCCACGCGAAGACTATTGGCGGAGTTGAATGTCACCTTCCTGACCCCGTAGGCTTCCCAACGCAGTCTCTCGTCAGCCCGTCCCAAATGCGGCTCCCAACTCGTTCGGTCTTTGAAATCGGATTTGAGGGAGGCTGATGCATAGTCCATGGCTGCTAACGCATCCAATACTTTATTATCGCTGGGAGCGATCGCTACGTTGCCTCTGCCGACTAGCCACCATCCGGCGGCCCGGGTGGATGGCGATGGAGCGCTAAGCGCATTCTGAATCCTCGAAAATGGAATCGCTACATTCAATCGTGTCAGTATTTGAGCACAACGCAGTTTTGCGGCAGCAACTACTTCCGGCTCTGCGGAAATCGGAATCTCACCTGACATCGTTCCGAGAATAGCCTTCACGCCTGCTTTTTCGACATCGGGAAACCACTTCGTTTCGGACCAAGAATCGCATGCGTTCCTAGCGGAAAGCATGCGTTGCAACGATTCGGCTTGATTTCCAGAGAGCAGACCCTTTGAGACGGACGCGGAAAACCATTTCGTCGACTTGGTTTCTGGCGCTGACTGGCTCGAGCTAACGCGATAGACAGCACCGGTTGTTCCTCTGCCTCCAACGCAAATCAAAAGACTGCCGTCGGCACCAACGCAAACATCGGTGGGAGCGAAACCAGTCGTGCCGCTGGGCTGCATGAAGACTTCGGCTGGCACTTTGTTCGGGATCCGCTTGCTTTCCTCTAAATTGCTCGATGGATAGACCGCAATCACTCGCCCAAAAGTCCAGTCCAGCACGAAGACTGCATCATGGTATTTTTTCGGGAAAACACGGTGCTGGTAGACCGCCACCCCTGTCGGTGAACCTCGTCCCAGCTGAGCTAATACGAGAGGCATAGTAATGCGATGGTCCTCGTCCTTCCACGATTGTCCGCACCAACCCGCATCGGAACCAGGCCCCAAGACCATCACTCGGGTTGGACGATACCACGGCAAAGTCGCTTCGCGCTCGCAGTCGCTATCGAAGGTAACAATTTGACCATCCGGCATGAAGTCAAAGTCATAGCAATTTCTCATACCATGTGCCCAAACACCCCGTTTCGAAAAGTCGGGACTGATTCGCCAAATCGTTCCGCTTCGGGCACGCGACACTGGACTGATAGGGTCGTTCTGAAGTTTAGCAATATCGCGAGCAAAGTTGCCGGCTATCAGATACCAATAACCGTCTGGGCCGCGTCGGATTGCATGAGCGAAATGCTCGTCGCCGGTGGGGAGTTCTAAGACCCGCTTTGGATTGGGATCCGCGACTAAATCGCCGTCGGAATCTTCGCTCAGCCACAGCCCACCCTCGCTAACATAGTAAAGTTTGCGCCCCTCGGACCATAATCCCTGCGCACCTTGCTTTGGATGACTAGACCAAAGCAGACTGCGATCGTATTTTCCATCGGCATCATCGTCTACCAAAGTCCGAATGTAACCTGGACCAGAGACAATAGGCCGGCCGAGCCCGTCCAGCGTCATGCAAAAACAATCATGCACCATGGCATCGTCAGCAACCTTTTGCACAGAAAAACCGTCCGGAACGGTAAATGGAGAATCGTCTTCCCCACGAACAGGACTCGGAATTACCATTGAGGTGACAACGAGCGCGACGGCCAACATAAAAGAGAACAACCACGCTCTTGCGTGCGTACCGACGCTCGTCCGAGCGCAGTCGACGAACCTCACATTCAAGTAACAGGTTTTCCATCCCATTAAAATCACCACAGCCAGAACTCCCAAAACGGACGTATTATGAGAAATTGAGGCAATGACGATTTCGCAACCCCAACAGTACAATATTAACCTTTTTGCATAATTTAAAAGCCCGAATCAACTATCCCCATCCAAATACTCCCTAATCGCGACATAATGCCCATGTGGCTAGCCCACTGCCAATGCCAACAACACTCGAGGCCATGCTTTGTCTGACGCAAATCCAAACTTATTAAACTTTGCGTGTCCAAAGTGCCAAAAGAAACTGAAGGCACCTGCCAACCTAGCTGGACAAAAACTGGTTTGCCCTAAATGCTCGTCGCCTATTCGTGTTCCAGGAATCGTCGAAACCAAGAACGACGACGACGAATGGCTAGCACTTAATGAGTCACCCAAGCCGAAGAGCGCACCATCACTGGAGAAACGACAAGCGACCAAACCGAAAGCGAATGCGCAAGCGACAACGAGTGAGCCAAGCTCCCCGCTTGAGCCACCCGAGTCGGCCAAGGTGGATCCTCACGAATTTCGGTTGGCACCTCCCGAAAAAAAAGACTCCAAGGTTGCTCCTAATCCGTCGCCAAGCGTCACACCTTCTCAAACGCCTGCTCGAAGAAGTGTTTTCGATGACGACCTGCCGGATCTGGCGCCCGTCGACGAACTGCCTGCCGGTTCCGCCACCGAGCCAAAATCGAAAACGTCACAACCACTCCCAGTTACCAAGCCCAAGTTGATTTTGCCGGACATTGCTTTGCCAGAACTCGACCTATCGGACATTCCACTCGCTCCCATCGAAACAACCAAATCCCAAACCAGGCAGCCAAGCCAACCAAAGAAGCCATTGCTGGTTGGCTCGTTGGAAGAGATCACGCTTGAAAGTCCGGCGTTGATCGGACCCATGGCCTCCTTGGTGGACGAAGAGTTTAGTTTTCCCTGCAAACTTTGCGGCAGTTTGCTTAGTTCGAGTCGATCTCGCATCGGTACCGAAACACGCTGTCCGGATTGCTTTACGCAGTTCAGCGTTCCAACTCCACCCAAGAAAAAGAAGTTGGTTGATGTCAAAATGGATGAGGAGGTCGCACGGGTCACCTTTGCTCCGATCGACTCTCAGAGCGTGCGGGGAGCGAGCATTTCCAGTGAAAAGTCCAAGGAGATTCTCGATAGGGCGGAGCAGACCATTGAGACCGAGCGCGAGGAATTTGATCATTTGAACGGGGTGTTCGACACCAAGCGCTGGCTGGGCTTTTTGTTTGGTTTCCTTCGTGACCCGTTGGTTATTGCAGCTGCGGTGGGAATTGGATTCCTAACCGGCGTCTGGCTGTTTTCGATCGCTGCCATGGGAACTTGGGTCAAATTGGACGCGACTCAGGTGATTATCGCCAAGCTCGCTCTCTTGATTGTGTTTTGCTTGCCGATCGCCGTGCTCATTAGCATGTGTGGCATTGCAATCTTGACAATGGCCGCTAACCGAGCGAGCAGAGTTGTCGAGTGGCCTTTCGCAAGGCTATCCGAGTCGGTTGGCGAATGCGCGATGGTCATCATCTCGGTGATGGCAGCTAGTATTCCCGGCGGAATGATCGGTGCCGCTTTTCGAGCCTTCAACTCGCATCCAATGGTCGCATTGGCTTTCGCCATCATTGGTGTTTGGGGGCTCACGCCCATCCTGCTGCTCAGCATGATCGACAGCGGTTCTCTTTTCGAACCGTACTCCAAGGCCGTGTTCAGCTCTATCAAGAGCCGGCCCGAAGCCTGGGGAGCCATGTACATGCAAACGGCTATGTGCCTGTTTCTGTTCTTCATGTTCATGTTGATCACCAACACGCAGGCGCCCCTCGGTGACTTCGTCCTAGGGCTGATCCTGCCGCTGACTTGTTTCTTCGTTTTTAACCAATACGGCGTGCTTGCCGGCCGAATCAGCCAAGTCACCCAAATGGGTTTCGGAGGGGATTTCTCGGAAGACTAGGTGAGCGGCTATGTGAAAACTATCAATCATAACCCGATACGTAAGTGAGGGACCTGCGAATTTATCCCTCGCTTACGCTTCGGGTTGGGATACTGAATTCTGCCGCTCGCCCTAAACAAAAAATCCGCGAATGCGGTTGTCCTCTCGACAAATGCCTTCGCGGATCGTATTTACTTATGCAATTAGATCCAAGCTAGTGCTTTGTCCATATTGAAAAGTGGGGTAGGTATCTTGCTTTCAGTATGTTGTATAATTGACGATGGGTGCCCCGAAAATTTTCGGAACGGACGAACAGTCTTTTTAAGAATGGAGATGTCGCAACAATGAGCAAGACGATTCACGCTGTATTCGAAAATGGCGTCTTTCGCCCTGTGGAATCAGTTGATCTGCCGGAAAAGGCAGAGGTCGAGTTTGAACCTAGACTGGTTACAAAAAACGAAGGGTGGCCGTTGGGTTATTTTCAACAGACTGCCGGTGCCTTTGCAGGCGAAAACTTTGAGCGTCCAGGTCAAGGCGCACTACCAGACCGGGACCGGTGGTAATGCAGTACCTGCTCGATACGAACGCCTAGATCGTGTACCTGAAGAAGCCTAGTAGCAAGATTCAAGCTCGTCTTTTTACTGTATCTTCAAATCGCTGCTATTTGCCTTCGACATCAATTTGTGTTAGTCACGAGCAACGTTTCCGAATTCGCTCGAGTCGCCGGTTTACAAGTCGAAGATTGGTCTTAGTTGCTCAGATTCTCAATAGGATGATTCTACGCAACCAACCATCTATATCATTGACGGACCAAATAGTGCTGGGAAAACGACCTTAACTGTTCGTTGAACTTGATAATGTTATTCCCGGGATAGCAAAAAAATTCGCGAACGCGGTTGTCCTTTCGACAACTGCCTTCGCGGATTGAATTTTCGGCGATTTGCAGGGTGGGCCGAAACTCGTGACGCGTTTCGCTACCCCAGGTTTAAGGACTGAAGACGCACTACGCCGAAGTTTCACCAAGGATGTAATGCACGAACTTGTTGATTTCCAAGCCGTTGGTCTTCGCGTACTGGCCAACGCTTTGCTTGTCGTCCTTGACGAATGGTTGGTCAAGCAAAACGCGTTCTGCAAAGAATTGCTTCAATCGGCCTTCGACCATCTTGTCAACAATCGCTTCCGGCTTGCCTTCTTTGAGAGCGAGTTCGCGAAGCGAGACCCGTTCGGCTGCAACCAAGGACGGATCGAGCTCGCTTGAGGATAAGGCTGCAGGCCGCATGGCTGCGATATGCATGGCGATATCTTTAGCCGCAGTGTCATTGCTACCCTTGAGCGACAATAGAACGCCCGCCACCGTCGTAGCGTTATGACTGTATCCACCGCTCGCACCATCAATGCGTACCATACGACCCAGATCGAACCGTTCTCGAATTCGGTTAAAGAGCTCGTCCCGCTGTTCGCCAACGGTCATTCCCGGCTTGGAAGGCGATGGTTGTTTGAGCAACTCGTCGTGGGTCTTCACATCGCTCTTGGCAAGGGCTTCTGCAAAATCATTTGCCAGTTGGATGAACTCGGCATGGCCAGCGACCGGAGCGCTTTCGCATTTCAGTTCGACCATGGCACCCGCCGTTTTGTCGCTACCGGAGAAAAGCCCGAAACGTCCAAACGCGGTCTCGCGATCCGCTCGCTTTTCGCCAAGCTTAATCCCCTTTTCACGCAGAATCGCAATCGCCTTTTCTTCGTCGCCACCCCCCTCGACAAGTGCGGCTTTGCAATCCATCAAGGGTAAACCAGTTCTTTCGCGCAGTGCCTTGACTGCTGCAGCAGAGATTTCTGCCATTTCTAAAGCTCTCCTAATATCAATAGTCAACCGAAAATATGTGTCTTGAATTCAAGGAACATCCGAACCCTGAGAAGGTTCGAATGTTGGACCGTCAAAGTGTAGGACGGCACTCCGTGCCGTGACTCTCGACACGGAGTGTCGAGCACCACTTTCTAACCTGTGCGATGCACTAGGCCATGTCTTCTGCTTTGGCAACCATTTCCATGGTTGGGTCTGGTGCATTGCCCATCGTCTTGAGCAGTTCTGGATTTTCGGCTTTGCCAGCCAAGACCGCATCCGCCAACTGCTTCATGATCAAATCGATCGAGCGAATACCGTCGTCGTTGCCCGGAATTGGCAAATCGATTTGGGTCGGATCGCAGTCGGTATCGATCAGTGCAACGGTCGTGATACCCAACGATTTGGCTTCGCGAACCGCGTTCTTTTCCTTCTTTGGATCGACGATGACCAAGCACTCAGGCAGACGATTCAGGGATCGCAGTCCATTCAAATTACGATAAATCTTGCGATACTCACGATTCAAAGACGATTGCATCTTTTTCGAGTATTCATTGATCTTCTCGCTATTCATGATGACTTCGAGCTCTTCGAGACGGGCCATTCGATCGCGAACCGTTCGGAAGTTCGTCAACGCACCACCAAGCCATCGTTCGCTTACAAACGGCATGCCGCATCGGGTCGCTTCGCGTTGAATCACTTCCGAAGCTTGTCGTTTGGTACCTACGAATAGAACGAGCGAGCCACCGTTGGCTACTTGATTGAGGTACTTCTTGGCTCGCAACATACCGCGAAGGGTCTCGCGAATGTCGATAATGTGAATTAGATTCTTACGCCCATAGATGTACGGTTCCATCTTGGGGTTCCAGCGGCTCACTCGGTGTCCGAAGTGCGCACCCGCTTCAATCAACTTTTGCACGATCTCGTTGGCCATGTGTTCTCCTTTATTTCTAGGCGTCCAAGGCAATGCTAACAATCGATTGGCCGTCGATCATGCACAGGATTCCAGGCGGCTTTTTAGTCCGGCTTGGAGTCCTTCTGCCTATTGAAGTACGCTGATTTCCCTCAAAGCAGGACGCTTGTTACAGCCTCAATGGCCGCGAAATTGCAAACGAAAGCTTCTTTGGGACGGGAAAGCGTACCGGGAAAGGGTGTTTGCCGTCAACCGAAAACGAGAAATTAGAGCGTTTCCACGTTTCCGTGGGTCAGTCGCTCCGCCGACTGACGGTCGACTGACGGTCCGTGTAGCCAAAACCCTTTCGCATCGCGACTTCCCAAAATATCGTCAAGCGATTCGACGGTGGAGGATCACCGATCAACCAATGCCCTTTCGAGAAAGAGGACAACCGCCGCGGAGCGACGGATCTACGTGACGTTGTATCCAAGCCCGATTAATTTTTCAGCCAAAGCAGCTTTCGCCAGCGTTTCGCCATGAACCAATCGAATTTCGCGAGGCTTGACGGGAATCCCCTGCACAAATCGCAGAAGATCCGATTGGTCGGCGTGGGCAGAATAACCGCTCAGCGTGTAGGTCTTGGCTTTGACCTCGACCGGCATGTGGTCGATCCAGACTTTCCCATTTCCCCCTTGGCAGTTTTGAATTTCGCGACCCAAGGTGCCAATCCCTTGATAGCCCACGAACACGACGTCCGTGTTTTCTTTCCCAAGGAAGGCCTTGAGGTAGTCAACGACGCGACCGCCGGTACACATGCCGCTCCCGGCGATGATGATGGCCGGCTTGCCGGATTTTAGAAGGTAGTTCAAGGTTTCGCGGTGTTCGCCTCCACGATCGATTTCAACCAGATTCTTAAAAACGAGTGGTTGTTTGTCAACGGTTAGCACTTCGCGGGCTTCGTCGTCCCAGAACTCTTGCATCTGTTCGTAAATTTCGGTTAGCTTGATCGACAAAGGTGAGTCGATAATGATGTCGATTTGCTTGAGCAGTGAGCACTCGGTTTTGTGCCCAATCTCTTCCATGATCAAGTTCATTTCGTAGAGCAATTCCTGCGTTCGCCCCAGGCTAAAGGCGGGAATAATGGTGACGCCCCGATTTTGCATGGTTTCACACAAGATCGATTCGAGTCGATGCAAGCGAGTTTCTCTCCCCTCGTGGATTCGATCGCCGTAAGTGCTTTCCAGAACGAGAACATCCGCGCGTTCCGGACTGATTGGATCGAACAAGATAGGTGTGCATCGGGAGCCCAAGTCACCGCTAAAGACGTAGCGTTCATCGCCATAGTTGGTTTCAACATAGGAAGAACCCAGAATATGGCCTGCTGGCTGGAATCGAAATTCTAGGTCCTGATGGGTTCCCTCGCTCTGGGTATGCAACTCACCATGCGACTTGCCCGTTTGAAGACTCGTCCATTTGCCGTACGGGATGGGCCGAACGAGTCGTCTCAAGTCGTCCAGGAATTCCTTAATAACGCGTCGATTTCGAGTGATCCCCAATCGCATCGCATCTTCAAGCATGATCGGCAACAACTTGGCCGTAGGCTTGGTGCAATAGATAGGTTTATTGAAACCAGCTTCCAGCAAATAAGGGATGCGACCAATGTGGTCGATGTGGACGTGCGTGAGGATGAGGGCTTGCACATCGTCGAGTGGGAAGTCGATCTCCATGCCGTCTCGGCCGCGAGCGTCTTGCCCTTGAAACATCCCGCAATCGATCAAGATGGATCGTGAATCTTTGAAGTGCAATTCGTGACAGGAACCAGTGACACCCAAATGACCACCGTGGTGTTTGATTTGCATGCGAGTCGATTTCGAAAAGGGGAGGGAGGAGGAGGAATTGGAGTGTGCACCCTAAAACGATAGATCCTTGGGCCACTTTGGCAAGCCTGCCCCTCGCTTACACTTTTGAAGATGCGCGATTGTGCTTAGGGCCGAAGGCCAGGTCGTTTGCCTAGCCCCGGCCAACGGCCGGGGGTTAGGCAAAAAGTAAATATTTTATGGCTGAAGGCCCGTCCGATTGTCAAATTGCCGGGCCTTCAGCCCTAACTAATGGCGTGTTTGCGTGTTACCCAGGCCGTTGGCCTGGGCTAGGCAAATGGTTGGGCCTTTGGCCCGAAATCCATCTACCCGAAATCCATCTACCCGAATTTCATCTACTCGAAATCCATCTACTCGAAAACCATCTACCCGCAATCCATCTACCCGCAATCCATCTACCCGAAATTTATTTAAAATACATATAACCTGCAACTTCATAACATACACTTCTGGTTGGGTTACTCCACTCTACCGCTCGCCGTCCTTGGATGCCGCTGTTTTCCGAGGGGTCCAAACGGGTTGCTCAGTCGTAGGAATGCGCAGATGAACCTCGCGTTGGTTGACAAGCGTGCGCCCCACTGCATTCGAATATCGCAGATAAACCGTGACGACCTTGCTTGTTGGCAGTTTGCCTTGCCAAGGCAGACTTAGGTGGAAACCTTGTGCTGCTCCGATCGGCTCCAATGTTTCCGCGAGTTGCTCCGCAGTGATTTCCCAGGCTGCGATGCGACCGTGGTCTTTCGTCTCGGCTGCATCCTCGACAATCACGGTCAAGGTACCTGGATGATTCAAGACTTGTCCGGTAGCGTTGACCGGAGTCACCACCAGATATAGACCGTCGTCACCTGGTCGATCGTCGAAATTGTGTCCACGACACATGGTTGGATGGAAGCCGATTTCGACGATTTTATCGTCCACGATTTCTATTGGTTTGCTGTTTGCAATCGGTTCGTTGGCCGATGCCAATTGAACCTTTGCCCCTTCGGGCAATCGAATCTTTCCGCGTTGAATCGCGCTTTGAGGATTGCCATCCTTGATTTTAGGGAAGGCGCGTTGCAACAGAGATGGCGCGCTGTTTGGCTGTGGAGGATTGGCAGAAGGCAGGTCGAAAGGTCGCTCAGGAGAGGGCTGAGCAGGAACAACCATGAGTTTCGGCTGCTGGGCCGACCGAACCATCGATTCAGGCATTTTGATTTGTTCGGTCAACGTTTCCACTGCTGGCAAGTTGGGGTTGCGTTTGGGGAATCGATTGGATGCTTCCGGTTCACTTTTTGGATTTCCTGGCAGAACGGGTGGTGGCAATAGATCGCCTGTTTCCGGGGTCACTTGCTTTTTATCGAGCGGCTTTTTATCGAGCGGGGCTGGACCGAGTGACGGTGGAGCGACAGGTGTTCGAGAGACGACTGGCGGATTCTGGACGGACTCCGACCTCACCGACTCAGGAATCAGTACCGTCGGAATTTGATAGGGCTCGCTGGGGATGGAGCCGTACTCTTGTCTTGGCGGAGTTTCGAACGATTCATACGGATCCGTCTGCCCCTTGAGTTTGAGCGGAGGGGTCGATTTCTTTCGCGACGTGGTCCCCGAATTCAGCTCCAACCCTTGGGTTTTCGTGAGTTCGGCGTATTTGCGTTTCAGCTCCTCGACTTCCTTGGCGAGGTAGGCTTTGTCTTGTTCCAGAGAACTGTTTTCCGCATCGAATGCATAAATACGATCCTCGAGCATGCGCACTTCGCTGGCCATATTTTCGACGTACAGCTCAGTGTAGGCGCGCTGCCGACAGCCGGTCATCCACAAACAAACAACGGCGCAGCAGAGCATCTGGCGGTTCAGCCAGCGATCGATTGATTGGAAGTTGTTCGGTTTTTGAGACGGCATTTTGGCAACAAAGGTAGTTCAGCATTGGCTCCAAGCTGATGGGAATTAAGAAAATTAGAACTTGGAGTCAAGATTGCTTCACGCGACGTTTCGGGGACTCGCATCGTTCCAACGGTGACCGAGAGTCGCGAATCTCAGGAAGTCCTAATATTCAATCGCCTTGGCAGGAATTCAGGAAATATGGTGCGGTTGTGGAAAATATGGAAAAACTCCCAAGATTCTATTTTGGACCTCGAATCACTTCTTGTCCGTGCCCCTCATATTCGGTCGGTTTTCAAAGGTTTGCTGGTTTGCAAAGGGCAATCCAGCCTTGAAAACGGCGTGATGAATGGGAGCGGCAGAGCGGGGTTACCGACTCTGTTTCATCAGCTTTTGGGGGAAATACCATGCTAAAGAAAGTCTTGTTAGGATCTGCCATTGTTGTTGGTTCAGGCGCTCTCCTGTTTGGCACTTCGGGTGTCAGTTACGTCAAAACAGGTTATCACAGCATTCGAGACACGATCAAGGATCAGATTCCGCTGGATGTCGAAATCAGTCGGGCACGGGACATGATCAGCGACTTGAAGCCTGAAATCGCCAGCAACCTTAAGGTGATTGCTCGGGAAGAAGTTGAAGTGGCCAGGTTGCAACGCGAAGTGCAAGCAAAAAACGCAACGCTTGCCAAATCGAAGCAGGCCATTTTGAAACTCAAGGACGATGTTCAAAGCGGTGCCAAGTTTGTCAGCTATGCTGGCAAGTCCTTCGACATGGAACAAGTGAAAAAGGATTTGGCGAGCCGATTCAAGAGCTATCAAACGCAGGAAGCGACTGCCGAGAAGGTTGAGAAAATCCTGTCTGCTCGCGAAAAGAACTTGGAAGGTGCCCGTCGCAAATTGGATGAGATGCTGGCTGCGAAACGACAATTGGAAGTTGAAGTCGAGAATCTTCAGGCCCGCTTGACGATGGTGGAAGTCGCCAAGACAAGCAGCAAATTTTCGGTCAACGACAGCCGGGTAAGCACTGTCCGCCAGACGGTAGCTGATATCGGAACTCGTATCGATGTCGAGGAGAGATTGGCAGACACATTCGATGCGACTGTCGGCATTCCGGTATCGGATGACGACACCCCGTCGGATCTGGTCGACCAGATTTCGCTTTACTTCAATCGCAACAGCACCGAAGTAAAAACGTTGGTCAACAACTAGTGATCATTGAAGAACAGTTGTCCTCAACTGTTCGGAAGCGAGCAGCGGATCTGTTTTTACCGGGAGGGCGAGGCTCCTGCCGAGCCAAAGCTAAGCTCGGCAGGAGCCTCGCTCTCCCACATGAAGACTTGGCAGGTAGCTTTCAATCTGTCGCTCGCCTTTGATTGATTGGTACCAATTAAGCAGCGTTCCGACACAGGTTGGGATAGGCTTACGGCCTATCCCATCTCTACGTCCGTTTCTTGCATCACGGTCAAAACGAGAGGATGATAGTATGATGAGCCATCTCGCAAGACCTATTTCCTCCTCTCCCCCGGCGATCGCCATGGCTCAACCGAAAATCCTGTGGATCGATGGAGTTGGAAGCTACGCGATTTGCGATCAGAACGAAGTGACGATCGGCCAAGCGTTTCCTGGCAACCAAGTCGATTTGGCGATTCGCGGTGACCTCAGTCGGCGAGCTGCGGTCATTCGACGTCATGGTGAAGACCATTTGGTTCAGCCGTTGCAATTCGTTCAAGTCAACGGTGTGGAAATTGATCGAGCAGTGGTGCTGTGCGATGGTTCCATAATTTCCCTTGGCTCACGCATTGCACTTCGCTACATCAAGCCAACGCAATTGAGCGGTTCAGCTCGGTTGGAGTTGATGGGGCATACGCGATGGCAACCGCTACTCTCGGCGGCTTTGCTGATGGGCGAATCCTGTGTTTTAGGCCCAGAGTCCAATTCGCATGTGATTTGTCCCGATTGGTCCACCAAAGTTGTCTTGTTTCGCAACGGCAAAGAGTGGATGTGCCGGGTAAGCGAACAAGCAAACATCCAAATCGATGGAAAACCGATTCGCGCCCCCTTTCCTTTGGTTCAGGGCCAAAGAATACGTGGCGACGAAATTTCAATGACGCTCGAATAATGCTACCAAGCTTTTACGGGCAGAAACGAATTTCATCCCAGAGTAAACTAAGCGTAACGATAGATTCGCACGAGATTAAAACGACGACGTTTGCAGAAATGGTGACGGAGAGAACATAATGTTTACGATGCTTCGACGCCGCCCACAAGATGTTTTAACCATTGAATCCGCTGAGGGCCCGTCCCTTGGCAACCAGTCCAAAGAATTCAGCAGATCAGAACCCATCGGTGTTTCGATGAAATTCCAATACGGCAGCGGCGATACTCCTCTCGATGGATACAAGATCAAACGAGGCGTTGGCTCGGGCGGCTTCGGAGAGGTCTATTTTGCGGAAAGCGATTCTGGCAAGGAAGTTGCCCTCAAACGCATTCAAAAGAACTTGGAGGTCGAAGTCCGCGGCGTTCGTCATTGCCTCAACCTTCGCCATCCCAATCTAGTTGCGATCTACGACATCAAGTTCGATAAGATTGAGCAAGGCTGGATCGTTATGGAGTTTATCGATGGCGATTCACTCCGAGACTTGATGGACAAAGCGCCTCAGGGCATGCCTCCCAATGAAGCAATGCAGTGGTTTGCTCAACTGGCAGCTGGAGTTGCGTATCTCCACGATCAGGGCATTGTTCACCGCGATCTGAAACCAGCAAACGTGTTTACCGATGGCGGTCTCATTAAGATTGGTGACTACGGTCTTTCCAAGTACATCAGCGCATCGCGGCGCGGTGGCCAAACGGAAAGCGTTGGCACATTTCATTACATGGCCCCTGAAATTGGCAAAGGCGAATACGGCAAGGAGATTGATATCTATTCAATGGGTATCATCCTATATGAGCTGTTGACAGGCACGGTTCCCTTTGACGGGGAAAGCAGCCAGGAGATCATTCTCAAACACTTGACGGCCGATCCGGATTTGTCCCAGGTCCCGCAACCGTATGCGTACGTGATCCAGAAGGCATTGGCAAAGAACCCGACTTCTCGATTCCGCGATTGTCGGGAAATGCTCGATACGCTCGGATGGGGATTGGATGCAAGCGGCCTTGCGGTGAAAATCACCAACGCGAATGAAGTCAATGTTCCGCCGGTCTTACGCCCCGCCCAAGTCGCCGCCGCAGCCAACCAAATCCCCATCGCCAGGCCGATCGGTAGTTTCGATGCAACGGTTGCTGGCGCACCGACTCCAGGCGAACACGCACGAGCGGGCACGGACCCGTGGCGATATCGAAATGGACAGAACCGCGCCACGATGGTCGAAAACCTTTACCGGGAACCCGTTGCTCGGGCAGTCCATCAAGCCGTGGCAGAAGCACAAACATTCTTCCGAAACCTGCCGCCGGGCGGTCGCGGAGTTGCCATCGTTCTGACGATTATTTTCTTAGTAACCAATTCGGCGTTGATTGCTCCGATGATGTTCGGGTTGCTCGGGACCTACGTTTGTTATTACGTTATTTGGTATCTAGCAGGCGGAGCCAACAAACCGTTTCCAACACCGGCTGACGGAGCGCGACCGCAATATGCCAAACACGTTCCGCCGATTCGAACTTCGCCTGCCGCTGTTCAGCCTACGGCACATTATCAGAATGTTCAGCCCGCGCCACCTAAACCCGCACGCATACCTTACAAAGTGGCTCTCCGAACCTGGCAAACTGAAAAGCGCAACACTTTTAACCAGCAGGGCTTTTGGACTCGCAGTCATGAGACCACTCGAAGCTGGGCATTCTCCGGCATCGTCACAGCAGTTATCGCCGTCAGTGCCGCCATGCTGACGATAGCCAAGGACCAAGGGAATTCAACATCGCTAGTCAGTGGCATCGCCTGGACTGGTATCATGTCCTTGGCGATGACTTGGACCATGTTGTTCTTGACCCGACGTTGGGAATCCAAGGCAGAGGACTCAATCGTTTTCCGATTCGTCCAGTTGACGGCCGGAGTTATGCTCGGCATCGCGAGTTATTCTCTAAGCGAATTCTTGATGGTTCCATGGTCCGAAATCACCACGAATCAGAACTTCGTGGTCATCAACGATGGTAAAACACTGTGGAACAAAAGCTGGCAAGGCTTTTACGACCAAAACTCGATGCCATTGATGGCGGGACATATCGCTTACTTCGGCGCACTGATGTGGATCGTACGATGGTGGCGACAATCGGACATTCTTCGCAAAAACCGATTCAGCCTTTGGGCGATCGCTTGGAGCGTTGCCATGGCCGCTTTGGTGCAAGGCTTGTTTTACTTCCCAGCACCTTGGTGCTTTATTTTGGCAGGTGTCACATCCTTCTCTTTGCAGATGGCATCTCCCTGGATGGACTACAAAGAGAACTCACAACTCGCATAAGGTGGGGACCACCATGCCACACTTGACTTTCGGATAAAAAACATCATGCGTATAACCACTTCGATCATCTTACTTCAACTCGCGACAATCATTGGGCTAACCGCAATTGCTATAGGCCAAAGCAATGAGCCCTCGGAACCACAAGTAGAGCTACAAGTAGGGCCACAAGTAGGGCCACAAGTAGGGATCGTTAAACAAGAGAGCGAAACCGTCGCTCGGCCTAGTGGTACGTCCTCTCCTAGCATTCTCAAGAAATTTGAAGACTGGGTCGGCTTGACGGACAGTCGACTCGAAGACTTGGCGGCCATGGCAGAACGACTACAAGCCGAAATCGCGAAAATGAAAACGCAGCACTCGGAAGCTACCATCGCGGGCCCGAATTCCAACCTTGCGTTCGACGCTCAGCCTCCTGCAGCACCCGCAGCCCCTGCTACCCCGGAAACACCTGTCGCCGTACAAGCGGAAGTCGACTCTAACGAGAACTTCAGTTCAGTTGCGGGTAACTCCCTTGGCGACACCGCACCCTTGCCCGTACTCAATGGAAGCACTCCCGATTGGGTCAAGAAGGGATTGGTCTTAGGTGATGAACATAGCTTCGCCATCAGCAGTACTCTTTTGCCCGACTTGGATCAGTGTCGTGACGACTTGAAGTCTCGAATGATGTCTGACGTTCAAGTCTATTTGGATAAACACGTGTTGGAGTTCACCTCGTCCTATAGATTGCCTGAGCTCACCCAGGAATACGTCGAAAAGTACTGGGTCAAAAAAGGGCAGGAATTCGACAATATCCAGGACCGCCCATCCGGTACCTACCACCAACTATGGATCGGTTTGCATATCTCCTCTGAGCAACTTACGAAAATACGGACATGGGAAAAACAAAGCGTTCGCGAACAGAGAACGAAGAAAGCAGGAGTCCTGGGTGGGGTTGGCGTATTCGCTATAACGATTTTGTCCGGTGCAGTTGGGCTGTTGGCACGCCGGGAAAAAGCTAAACTCAAGGGATGAGCGAAGACTTATCGAAACAAAACACACCAGAACGCCTGCTGGTCGATAGTATTCGGGCGGGGAACACCGATGCTTGGCAGCAGCTAATCGACCGATTCGAAGGTCGGCTTTTGGCCTTCGTTGGGTCTCGATTGATCGATCGTTCCCACGCGGAAGACATCGTTCAAGAGACGTTCGTGGGGTTCCTTAATAGCCTGCCCAATTTCGACTGCCAACGACCTCTTGAGAGCTATTTGTTCTCCATTGCGGCCTACAAGTTAACGGATCATTTAAGACGCGAAGGTCGACGTCATACACTGGCATTTTACACCGGTGACGACTCCAGCGATGGTGCTCAACAAGTACCTGGTGCTGGTCGTGCCGTTAGCAGTCTGGCTCAATCGGTCGAGCGTCGCGATTCCGAGGAATTGGCCTTGGTCGAAGCGCTCAAAGACCAAATTGGAAAATGGCAGTCCAAATCCGATTGGCCGAAATTGAAGTGCATTGAATTGCTCTTCGTCGCCGGAATGAGCAATAAAGACACCTCCGAACTGCTTGGGATTACGGAACAGCAGGTCGCCAACTACAAGTCTGACTTTGTCCTTAGGTCCAAAACGCTCATCAGTCGAATCGGTGGTCGAGAGTCTTTCCCCGAATTGGGATGACGACATGCGGGTTTTGGATCCCCAATCTTCCAAGTCGCCTTCGCTCGCCAGCAGTCTATGTTGTTAGACTGTGTGATTCCAATTGCCGACTCCTCTCAACCGATAGAATTTTATGAAAATCAAATCCGCCTTGCCTTTCTCCATGTTTCTAGCGATTTGCGTTGTCCCTCCCTTGCTCGGTCAAGATTCGGCCCTGCCTCGCAGTACACCTGAATCGCAAGGGGTATCGTCTAAAAATATCCTTGAGTTCATTGAACACGCAGATAGTCATATCAACTCAATGCACAGTTTCATGTTGGTGCGCCATGGAAAAGTCGTCGCAGAAGCCTGGTGGAATCCAGAGTCTGCAGACAAGCCGCACGTGCTATTTTCGTTGAGCAAAAGTTTTACATCGACGGCAGTCGGGTTGGCCGTAGCCGAGGGTAAACTAAGCATTGATGATCTTGTGATCAAGTTTTTTCCGGAGGAAACGCCCGCCGAGGTAGCGACCAATCTCAAGGCGATGCGAGTGCGCGATCTACTTACCATGTCGGCGGGGCATCAGGACGAAGTCAATTTGAAATCGGAACTGCATTGGAGAAAAGCGTTTCTCAATCATCCTGTCCCTCACAAGCCCGGGACACACTTCAAATACAACACGCCAGCGACCTACATGTTGTCAGCGATCGTGCAAAAGGTGACGGGAGAAACGGTGCTCGAATATTTGAAGCCGCGGTTATTCGATCCATTGGGTATCGTGCAGCCAAAATGGGACAGTAGTCCTGAAGGAATCTCCCTGGGTGGCTACGGACTCTTTGTTAGAACCGAGGACATCGCCAAGTTCGGGCAACTTTACTTGCAAAAGGGCATGTGGCATGGCAAGCAACTTGTGCCTGCAGCATGGATTGAACAAGCTACTTCAAAACAAGTTTCCAACGGCAGCGATCCAAGTCGCGATTGGGATCAAGGATACGGATTTCAGTTTTGGCGATGCAGACATGATGCCTACCGCGGTGACGGTAAAGATGGGCAGTTCTGTATTGTGCTTCCGAAGTTAGACGCAGTCATCGCAATCACCGCGAACACGGGGGACATGCAAGCCGAGCTAAATGTCGTTTGGGAAAAACTGCTACCTGCATTCCACGAAAGTTCACTTCCGGATAACCCCATCGATCAAGCCAAACTGAATCAATTAGTCAACGAGTTAAAGGCTAAAAAGTAAACTTGGTCGCTCTTCGTCGAGCCTCGTCACCGATTGGATTTTCCTTTTAGCTGTCAATTTCCGAAAGGATGCGAATCAAACCAGAGAACGTTTCAGCAACAAAGGTTCCTACGAGTATTCCATAAATCCCTACCAACCAACATTGAGCGAGTCAACGAAACCGCTGAAAGTCATTCGATGGTTTCGTCGGTTTGCTATTCTGAATAGCGTTATCTTGTTGGTTCCAGTGGTTTGTTCCTTGGCTGCCTATCTCGTATTGGCAGCGAATGGTATCCACCTCAGTGGAGTGTCCGGAGTGATGGGAATGGAACTCGCCATCTTGCTTATCGCTTATCTTGCGATTCCAAATTCCATCATGTTCGCATTGTGGATAAGTTCTCGCGGTTCCTTCCGTCAACAAAACGGCGACAAATGATTTCCGCCGTCGCAACTATTGGGGAATTATTACGGCGATTCGAGTGAGTACAACTCCACTACTCTGCCATCTGGATCGTGTACAATTGCACGCTACAGTTCAGAATCCTCCAACGACTATGTAGGACAGAGACATTTACAACCTTTGACCAACTTTTTATGCACCAGCGGCATGCTGGCCCCAGCAAATCGCCGCCAATTTTAGCAATACCGGTTTGACGCATGCCATGACCCAAAACATCCCATGTCCCAAAGCGACAACAAACGACTTTGACCGAGTTTAATCGGTTATAACCCTAGGAACAACTCGAGGGTTATCTGTTGGCATAGTGTTTCTCTTTTGAAGTTTGGAAAAAGATATGGGTACTGCAACGCGATCCGGTAAGGAACGTGAATCGAGCATCTGTCGAGCCCAATCGACATCGTTTCTAGAGCCACCGGAGCCAATTTGTTCTAGCCAAACTTGCGTTTGCTTCTCGAACTGGATAAGTTCGGTTGCGGTGGATGGACGATCGAGTGCTCGCAAGGCTTGAACCAGCGCCCAAACGCGGGTTTTAAATCCCCAATCTTCCAACTCGCCTTCGCCCGTCAGCAGCCTACAGTCTTGCGCAGCCGTATGAAAGCCACGATATGCCTCCTGATACTCCTGTTTCTCGAGGCTCAACTCACCAAAACGAATCAGCGATTCGATCACGCTGACCCGCAGGGCCAAGTCCTTTGGGTCCGTTTCCAGAATGTGGACGTAGTTTAGGATCGCAGCGTTAGTCACATCGCGTGCCAATTTTAGATTGTCTAGGCTTGCATAGTAGTCTGCCAACTGGGTTTGAACCGCCGCTTGTTCCATTCGCCAAATGCGATTCTGTGGTTGTCTAGTAACAGCCTCCGTGTAACAAGTGACTGCGAGGGTTAGTGCATTTGTGGCCGCAGTCGTATCTTGCTTTGCCCAATACCACTTTCCTTTGAGGAACTCATTCTGTCCCTTCAATCGGTCCGACTCAAGCAACGGCTTTTTGGTAGCACGTAGAGCTTCGCGTAAATTCTTGATGTTGCTGTCCGCGTTTGCAAAAGCGGATTCTCTTTCGTTATCGGCGACAAGCGGCACTAGCAGCCATTCAACATTGACCAAAGAGCGACGTATCATAGCGTGCAACGCGCCTGACTTGCGAGGTTCGAGCAGGGCGTTCAATCTCTCGCGGATCGATTCAATCCGTTTTTTGTAAACTTCCGTCTCTCGATCTCTCGCGTATCCCGCTTCCCAAATGGCTAGTTGCGCACTCCATCGAGACACTTCTACCAGCCGATCATCCGGTTTCAAGGCACATGCTTCAATTGCAGAATTCAAGCACGATTGGATAACCTGCTCGACACCTTGATCCGAGGTGCTCTCGAGTCTGTTCCATGAAAGGAGAACGATCTTGCAGGCGTTGCTTTGTTGTATTAACAGCCCAGCCGAAGTTCGACTTTCGGATATCTCCTTGGCTCGATTGTTCGCGCGTTGGGCAGCTAGCGAGGCTTGTTCGTACTGGCCAACTTCAAAAGCAGCATTGGCAACTTCGAGATAGCTGTTGGCAAGCCCGTCTTCATTCGCTTCCGATGTTGCCGACGATGCGATTGGGAAAGTTGCAAATTCATCCAGGTAGTTGATGACGTCGCGAAACATTTCCTCACGGAACTCACTGCTCATTTGCCAATGAAGCGACTCGCCCGAAAAGATGCGACTTTGAAATCTTTGAACCGAATCCCGCATCCTTTCACGACTCTGTTGCAACGCAGTCGCAATCTGACGGGCTGAGGCGGCGTTCTTTTGACTGCGCAGCCACATGGTTGTGCTACCAGCCATGCCAGCCATCAACGACAAGACAAACAAACAGAGAGAAATGGACAAGGAACGATTGCGCTTGCACCATCTCCAAGCTTTCTCGAAAGACGAAAAAGGTCTGGCTTGTATTGGCCTGCCCGATAAAAAGTAACTTAAGTCTTTGGATAGTTCTCCAGCGGTCGAATAGCGACGCGCCCGTTCCTTGGCAATTGCTTTTAGACAAATGGTTTCGAGATCTTTTGGAATGGCTTGATTGAGTTGCGTCGGGGGAATCGGTTCAACCGATCGATGCTGTTCCAATATTTCGAGGGGTTGACCACGAAAGGGTGGTGTTCCTGTAAGGCATTCATAGAGAGTGATGCCTAAACTATAGACGTCGCTTCGCGGATCCAAGGGCTCTTCATGCGACGCTTGTTCGATACTCATGTATTCTGGAGTGCCGCAGATCACATCGGCTTGAGTAAGGCCCGGAACCGCTTGATCGCGTACGAGTCCGAAATCGATAATCTTGGCTCGTTTATCCAATTTATCAATCAATATGTTAGCAGGTTTGATGTCTCGATGGATGAGACCAGCCGTGTGTGCCGTTTCGAGCCCCGAGGCAATCTGCATGATGTAGGTAGCGGCGGTTTTAGGATTGCATGGCGCATCCAGAAGAAGCTGTCGCAGGGTTGTGCCGTCGACGAAGGGCATTACCATGTAGGGACGGTTGTCGATTGTTTTTCCGACCGCATAGATCGCAACGATGTTCGCGTGATTCAGTTTCGCGATGGCTCTGGCTTCGGCCTCAAAACGCGAGTACGAATTGCTGCCATGTTGATTCAATAGTACCTTGACGGCTACGGAGCGGCCAAGGCTCTGGTCTCGACCACGCAAGACGATCCCCATACCTCCTTGGTCAATAACGTCCTCGATAGCAAATTCATCGATGGAACCAAGATCGCCAGCACGAAGTGGAGCAGCCAGGAACGACATCGTGTTCCATGAGTCCGTTTTCTTAATGCGATACTCACTGAGGAATACGGAATCCGATAGCTTGTCCATGAATTCTTGGCAGAGATTGCAGGCTTGCAAATGCTCTAATTCATGTACTTCAAGTCCCTTGTTCGAACGCAAAAAGTCATGGATGCGACTTTCGAGTAGACATGGCTGCGATAGGGCCGTGACAATCATTATGTTGCCTCAGCGTTCGTAGGATCCTGCGCCAAGAGCGGAAAATCTTCCGCCAACATTCGAACCTCTTGTTCAAGTTGCTTCAGGACCCGCGATTTGTTGACGTACACCGTATGGATAGGCAATCCGAGCTCAGAGGCAACTTCCAAAGCTGGACGATTGGCGAGCCAGGTTTTCTCAAAACAGGACCATGTTTCGTTCTCGAATCGCGGACAAATTCTGTTGCAGGCTGCCCTGAGCACCTCCTGGCAAAAGACCAAGTCCCAATCGGATTCGATGATGCTATCCGAGAAATGGATTGCTTTTTCCGCCGAATGCTGAAGATGGCGATTCCTGGTGGAACGCAATGACAGGAACGTTTTTACGCGGTTTGCGGTGATCGTGCCAAACCAAGACCTGAATTTCCCTCGGGAGGGATCATAGTCAAAATTTCGAATAGCTTTGGCAACCGAAGTCATTACTTCTTGCACCAAATCATCGATATCCGCTTCCTGAATCCCTCGCCGCCGACAATAAGCGCGGACGACAGGTGAATATACCGCCTCAAATGTCTCCCACGATCCGGAATCGTTCGACTCTCGAACCCGCAATATGAGACTTGGAGATGTGTTAGGGTCGTACCTACTCATAATCTGCACTGGCTCATGATCTACATTGGCTCACGATTTACACTGGCGAACGCGGGAGCTCTCGGAATCTTTCAAAATAATCGGAGAAAAAGGTGAGAGAAGGTAAAGTCTCGAAAGTAGTTACCGTTGAGTAAGTACGCAACCGTATCATTCACTTACTTTATTCACTAACAGTCTACTTGGCCACGCAACCAATGTCATCACACAAGGGGGACGAAAACAGGAACCCAGCCCAAGGGTGGAGGAATACGAAGCAAGGGAAACGCAATTTTCAGCGAAAAGCGTCCTTTGAATGCCTGGAGCGGCGAGACTTGCTGGCCGTTGCCATCTGGAACAACGTCGTTTTTCCGGTCGACGTTAACGGTGACCAGCCAGCTTCCGTCGACCCATTGGATGCCCTAACCCTAATCAATGAACTGAATGGGCCTCGCCATTCCGACCCATCGACTGGTTTGCTACCGAAACAAATCGCCGCATCGCAGGCTGGCCCTTATCTAGATGTCGACTGCGATGGCCGCGTTTCACCCCTGGACGTTTTGGTGGTTATCAATCACATCAACTCCTTTGGAACCGGTGGCGTAGGCGGTTTCGCTTCTGGGGGTGGAACCTATGCCAGTGCTGCATGCTCGCCGCAGTTGATTGAGGGAACGGGTTTTGCAACCGAATTGACGCGAATCCTAAAGGTCCCAAGCGATAAAGCGGTATTGCGGGTCCAGTTCGGAGCTCCAGCCTTTGATACAACAAGCCAACGTCAAATTCGCGATGCCTTTGAAATCGAGATTACCGACTCGGCCGGTAGACCCGTGGTTTTGCCATACCAATCGAATCGGGACGCCGCCTACAACTGGAGCGAGGCGTTATCCCCAGCTCATGGTACGGGAACATGGAGCACCACAGGCTCACCAAGCCAAGATCCAGCCGTATCGTTTGATCTTACTGGGCTGTCGATTGGAACAGAGATTCATGTAGCGGCTAGGCTGGTCAACAATGACTCGGACAACGGGACTAGCGTCATCATTCGGGGGTTTGAATTCGTCGAAGCACCCATCTCCGCACCAGGTCGTACTGCTATTGCTGAATCGCGTTCAATGGATAGCTCCTCGATCGATATCTCGAGACTGTCCAATCTGTCCGGAAGTGTCCAAGTGGACTACGGGCGAACCAGTCTCAGCGCAGACAACAATGAACTCATCACCGAGTTGACCATCACCAACATCGGATCGCAAACGGTAACGGGGCCATTCGTAGTCGTTTTCGAGAAATTCTCGGAGCTCGAAATCAACGCCATGCGACCCGATGGAGTCCTTCCCGACGGTCGACCCTTTATCGATTTCACCAGCCGACTCAACGGCGTACCGCTCGCCCCGGGCCAATCGATCGCGTCACGCGAAATACGTTTTCTGAATAACAGTGGCCAGCGATTCACTTACGAACTAGGAGCCTATGGCCGACTCAACGCGGCACCGTCGCGCTTCGATTCTGCGCCACTTACCTCGATCGCTGCCAAAAACAACTATGGCTATCACGCCCAAGCCATAGACGAGGACGGTCAGGTACTCAGCTATTCGCTCATTACAGGGCCGGCAGAGATGACGATTGACTCAGCGTCGGGCCAGATCGCATGGTCGACCAAGACGACTGACGTAGGCTCGCACCTTGTTACAATACGGGCCACGGATCCCTTTGGTTTATTCATTGAACAGAGCTTTGCGATCGAGGTCTTGGAGTCACTTCAAAACCGACCGCCAAACTTTACGTCACTACCTGTTCTCGAAGCAACCGCATCGAGCGGATTCGAACTCGCGACCGTGGCCACGGGCCATGGCCCTAGCGGTGTAGCAGTCATCAGCGGAATCCAGGGCAACAGACTAGTTGTTACCAACGCACAAGACCAGAACATCGGTGTTCACAATCGAGTCTTTGCGGACGAATTCTCAGCCACTTTCTCGGTATCGACGGGTGAGCCTAAGCCTAACGGACTACCTCTTCGCAGCGGGACCAACGTCAACTTGGGATTACCACCGTTCTTGCAAAAGATCGATACCAACGATGTGTTAGGTCTCGATCAAGGTGACTTCAACGGCGATGGAATACTCGATCTCGCCGCTCTCACGCTCCGTTATGAATCATGGGTCAACAACGCATTCATTAGCCGATACACGAATGAAATCGTTGTCATGCTGGGGGACGGAAATGGTCAGTTTGGTGAGCCCTCGGTTTTGGTCTCCTACGCTGGAACCGTTGCCCGCGAATTCAAGCATCTACGAGCCTCTGATATCGATGGCGACGGCCATTTGGACCTAATGTGCGTTGATGAGACAGGCAGTTCGCTAATCGTTGTTCATGGTCGAGGCAACGGTAGTTTTGAGAATGCCGTATTGACAACCATCACGGTCGCACTCAACGATTTTCGCTTGGTCGATCTCGATAAAGATGGCTATCAAGACATTGTCGGTCGATCGGGAAACTGGTCGCGATTTGGTTGGATGAAAGGCAATGGACGCGGAGCGTTCTCCAATTTTTTAGATATTGGTCCGCTTCATCCTGGCGACAGTAACGGATCGGATATTACGATTCGCCCTTACCAGTTCGCGGATTTCAACAAGGACGGTCATCTTGACATCATCTACGCTCGTTACAACGAATCCAAATTAGATATTCTGTTCAATAATGGCAATGAAACGTTTAGCCTTGCCAAATCCTTTGATCGAGCCAATGCACTTGTTTTGTATGTCGCAGACTTCACCGGCGATCAGCAACTAGATATCGTATATTCCACCTCGAATGCGAAGGTGCCAACGATGCTTGTAGGGGATGGGAGTGGCACGAATTTCGTGACTCGCGACTTGAATGCCAGCGTCGCGAGCTGGCCGGGCAACGTTGCTGGCAGTGACGCTCCGATCGATATCGATAACGATGGTGACTTGGATTTGGTCATCGCGTCTGGATGGAGTAGCCCACTCGAACTGAATCACACGTATGTCCTGCTTAATGACGGCCGAGGTAATTTTTCCAGTACAGGCTACACGTTGCAGCGAGTGAGTGGTTCGTTCGATGAGCTGACTGCTTTAGGCGAGGGTTCGGTTGCGGGCGCCCTCGTCGGTGACTACAACCGCGATGGCGTTATGGATATCGCTACGTTTACGAACACCAACGATTTTAATGGTGTCGGCATCGCGATGGGAACCCGTCCAGGCGAGTTCGACGCGAATAAAACGATTCCATTTACGAACGTGAATAACTTCAACTCGGCGTATCCCGGCGATTTCAACGGCGATGGAATTCAGGACCTCCTTTCCATGCCAGTTGGCGATATGCGATTGGGGCACGGGGACGGCACCTTCCGAGCACCATTCCCTGCGATACCACGACGGTCTAACCAAGGGAGCACGGCGCTCGTCGACGACTTCAATCGTGATGGAATTCTCGACATCGTGTTCTACCTAGGAGGAGGCAGCTTCTATAACGCGGCCATGGGGAACGGGGATGGTACCTTTGAGATCACCTTCCAACTTAAAACCGACACATTTTACGAACCATCCACGATTCAGTCCGGCGACTTCAACAGCGATGGATACTTGGACTTCGTCGCGAGATTTGGGGTAGAGAAGGTACTGGATGTGTATCTCTATGATCCACTGAAGCCAGGCACATTCTTTCGGTCAGAACGAATGAATCTTAACGGTAGCGGTGTTCTAGCCAGAGGCTTTGGTGGCGCAGTCGCCGTGGCCGACTTCAACCGCGATGACAAAATGGACCTCGCAATCGTAGATCAGCTTCAATCGATCGGTGAGTCTAAAAAGCTGATGACGTTTGCTGGCCGAGGCGACGGAACGTTTCAGCTTATCAACGAACAGTTCGACTACAACGACAACATTGGAATCGGCTCGAACTATCCTAACTTCTTGAAATCTGGCGATATCAATGAAGATGGCTTTCAAGACGTCGTCACGTTTTCGGTCAGCTCTATCGTCACGCATCTTGGCAAAGGGGACGGAACATTTCATTCGCCTGACTTCCTGCCTGAAAACGGATGCACAGGAGGCATAAGCTGTTATTCAGACCATGATTGGGGACACTTAGTCGATCTCGATGGCGATCGACATTTGGATTTGGTTTATGCAACAAACTCCGTCGGCAATCTCACGGTCCGTCTCGGCAATGGGGACGGATCGTTTGGTCCGCCTGCGGTCTGGGATGCTTCCGCAAGTCCGGATGGGCTCGAGTTTGCCGATTTCGATCATGATGGCCACTTGGACATTGTCCATTCTTCGGGCGGAGTGGATCCGTTTGCATCGATCTACTATGGGGCACGAGACGGCTTGGTCGATATGGTGGCCGCTGACTTGAACGGCGACGGCAACGAAGAGGTCTTGGCGGTCAACAATGCCAACGACCGGCTGAAAATTTTTGTGGGAGACAATCTCGGTGGTCTGAATCGTATCCCTGATCTTCAAACGGGCCGCGCACCTATGGCTGTCGCTGTCGCGGATCTTGATGGTGACAATAAACTTGAAATCATTACAGCCAATCGAACTAGTCGTTCCATATCGATATTCACGGGTTCACTAACGAGTGGTTATGTTGACGTGGAATATCCAGTTGGCAAAGGGCCAATCGACGTAGCCTCGGGAAACTTCAACAGTGACCAGTATCTCGACATTTTTGTGCTTGATGATACGGTCAATGCGGTTTGGATGTTGGCTGGAATAGCGGCCGGCTTGTTCGCGGACCCTGCGGCCATTGCCCTCGGCGATCGACCCGGAAAGCTAATCATCCAGGACGCGACTGGCGACAACTTGATCGATATTGTGGTCACGCTACCGAATACAAACCGCTTGTTGATTCTCACGGGAGACGGCACTAGCTTCGGCAACCCTCGCTACCTAACGCTTTCCGGTTCCCCTGCGGATGTTGCCGTGGTCGATCTGAACGCTGACAAACTGCCTGATTTGATTGCTAGTATGCCCGATCTAGATCAAGTGAGCATCCTCTATTCTCGCGGTGCCGGGCAATACGCAAGTGCGCAGCATATCAGCGTGGGAGACCAGCCTTCTTCCTTGACCGTTTCGGATATTGACAAAGACGGAAAGGCGGACATTCTGGTCACCAATCGAGGCGACAATACAGCGACGATTATCTACAACCGTTTCGATCCCAATGAAGTCTATCGCTATGACGCCGATGCTATCGATCCAGATGGCGATGTCCTGGAGTACCGAGTCGCGGCGGGGCCCGGCGGTTTGTATATCCATTCGGAAACTGGCAAAGTTTTCTGGGCCGCTTCGCCCGATCAAGTTGGCCAACATCGAGTCGTGCTCGAGGCGAACGATGGCCGTGGCGGCTTGGCAACTCAGTCTTTTTTCATCGATGTACAGCCTGCGCAAGAGAACGCGTTACCATTGATCGCGACATCGCCAGTAACCAGCATCGGGGGCGCCGAGAAGTTCAAATATCAAGTGCATGCGATCGATAAAGATCGGGAAACGCTTCGTTATCGATTGCTTGAGGGGCCCAGCGGAGCAACGATCGATGCAACATCGGGGCTATTGGAATGGGACGGAACAAACGATCGTGCCTTCCAATTCAATCCATACGCATCGGCAGGCTATGTGCAAGTTCCGAGCGATCCGTCTCTGAAGCCTACCAACGTGACGGTGGAGGGTTGGTACCAATTTCATTCGACGACCCCCTCCGGGGCAAATCAAGTTCTCAGCGACATGGGTGGGCCAGGCAACCTGTTCGCTTACTCGCTCTACACGACTAAGGCCGGAAAACTCGTTTTGCAGTTCGATCAAAGCAGTTCGGCATTGAATGTCAAACTAGAAGGTAACTTCGTACCCATCCTAGAACGTTGGTACCATTTCGCATTTACCTTTGACGATGGCTCGGGCGTGATGAGCATATTTGTTGATGGCGAGCTTTTTGCCTCCCGAGTTACCGACAAGTCACTCATTTATGGCGATGACGATTTTTATCTAGGGACGAATTCATCGTCTCCGCCGCATGTGTCCATCGATAATTTTCGCATATGGAATGTCGCTCGAACTCCCATCCAAATTGCCGAGGGACTGGGCCAGCAATACGCAGGGAATGCGAGTCTCGTATTCGACTATCGGTTCGAAGACCAGGTTGCAATCGGTATTCGCGACCATTCTCCTGCCAAGAATGATGGATACCGCATGGGCGCATTGCGTCCGTTGATTGTCGATGGCTTGGCCGACATGGGAATGCACAGATTCGTGATCGGCGTCGAGGATGGACGCGGTGGCTATGATACGCAATCGTTTGAAGTGAATATTGTGCCCGAGTTGCGGGGTTCGATCGCGGGCCAACTATTCGAAGATGCCAATCGCGATGGTATCAAGGGAGTTGGCGAACTAGCCCTAAAGGGTTGGGTATTGTACTTGGATCACAATGGAAACGCTTATCCTGATCCGGATGAACCGACTGCGACAACCGATGTAAGCGGCAAGTATCAATTTTCGTCGTTGTTGCCAGGGAGCTACTCCGTTCGCGTAGTCTCTGTCGCGGGCTACAGTCCGGTTGGACCAACCAGTGTCCCGGTAAAAGCCAATCGCGTAGCGACGCTTGACCGCGCCATCGAGATCCTAGCGTTGGGCCAAATCCAAGGTTTGGTAAGGACGGAAACCAATCAACCGATCGCCAATTGGAAAGTCTTCGCCGACTTGGATTTGGATGCCCTGTTGGATGAAAATGAACCCGTTGCGACGACCGATTCGCGAGGGAGTTACGCGATCGCGGGACTCCCTGCCGGGCAATATACGGTTCGAACCAGCTTGCCTGCCGGTTGGAGCAATCTGGCAGGCAATGCTGGTCTGCCCGTCGCGTTAGGTCCAAGCATGATCTCGGCAAGCAACAACTTCACCCTGCGACCAACAAACACATCGGTAACTGGTGGCGTGCATTTCGTGACAACTCCGATGATCAGTGTAGAAGCGCGTCAAGTCTATCGTTACGCGGCCTTGGCCATCAATCTCAATCAGACTTCCATCGAATACGATTTATCGTTGGCGCCCACTGGAATGGCCATCGATCCTGTGAGAGGTTTGATCGCATGGCGGCCAACAATCGAGCAGGTGGGCGAACACAGCGTCATCGTACGGGCCACCGACGATTCAGGTAGCATTGCACTCCATGATTTTTTGATCGTGGTTAACAGCCCTAATACAGCCCCTGTTTTTGCTACGAACCCACCGATCATAGCCTACGTTGGAAGCGCAACCATCCATGACTTTGCAGCTCAAGACGCCGAGGAATCTCTGCTGAGATTCTCGATCGTCAGTGGCCCAACGGGTGCAACCATTGATCCGGCAAGTGGACGATTCCGTTGGACACCAACCGCAAGCGACGTTGGACAAGTCAACTTGACGATCGGGGTTACGGATGCGAGCAATAGCCTTACGACCCGAAGTTTTGCGATCGATGTTACAAACAATGCGCCCAATGCGTTGCCGCTATTAATTCAGTTGCCGCGAAACAGTGCTGCCATCGGACACGAGTACTTGAGCCAAATTCGGGCTTCCGACGGGCTTCGGCGTCCGGTGACTTGGTCGCTGGTGGCTGGTCCAAGTGGTTTGACAATGAGTTCCGTTGGTCTATTGCGTTGGACTCCGATTTCCGGTGACCTCGGGGCTAAAACGGTGCGATTGTTAGCAACCACGGCTGACGGAGCAACTCAAGGAGTGGAGTTCACAATCGAAGTGCTGGGTTGGTTGACCAACAGCGATCCCGAGATCACGTCGAAGCCCAATCTTTCTGCCGTCGCCGGTCGAGAGTATCGATATCAGGTACTGGCCACCGACACAGATCGTGATTCATTATCTTTTTCGTTGCTGTCAGCACCAGAATGTATGAGCATCCATCCAGAGCTAGGCATAATCGCTTGGACTCCCGCGTTGGATCAGCTTGGTAGTGCTGGGGTGACAGTGCAAGTCACCGATGCAACTGGAGCCAATGCGGCTCAGTCATTTTCATTGCGAGTGGGACGCACCGGTGGGCCGCCGATGATTACTTCGGTGCCTGGTACGGAAGCGTATGTGGGGCAAGGTTATCTTCATACCATCCTGACCAGTGATGCCGAAGGAGATACGTTGCTCTACGGATTGCTCACTGCACCCATAGGCATGCAGATTGCATCGACAACGGGCGAGATCTCTTGGACACCGTCTCTAGATCAAATTGGGCAACAGATCGTCGCGATTGAGGTTAGCGACGGAACAGGTAGCGCGACAACGCAATCCTTTGCCGTTCGTGTTCGCGACGGTGCCCCCAACGATCCGCCTCAAATTGTGAGTCGCTCTCCTCGATTTGGTAGCGTAGGCACACCATTTTCGTACACCGTGCAAGCGGTTGATCGAGAGAATACCACCATTACCTACAGCCTGGGGCGTGGTCCTGCTGGTATGACCGTCGATGCATCTACTGGAGTGGTCCATTGGACTCCAACGTTAGGACACGTTGGCAAATCGATCGTCACCTTGTTGGCATCCGATGCTGGTGGCGCGAGTGCGATCGAGTCGTTTGAGTTGGACGTTTTAGCTGAGAATCGCAAGCCGACGATTTCTAGCACGGCGCCGTTAGAAGTTCCGGCACGAGCGGAGTTTCGTTACGATGTCTTGGCTCGCGATTTGGATTTGGATTTGCTTCAATATCGCTTGTTAGTAGCCCCTGCAGGGGCTTCGATGGACGCGTTTGGTTCCATCCGTTGGAGCACCCGAACAGATCTTATCGGTCCTCATGATTTTCAAGTTTTGGTAAGTGACCCACGCGGCGGCGAGGCAACTCAGTCGTTCCGGTTGAACGTTATCGAGGACATGGTGCCGCCGAGAGTTTCGCTGGTCAGTGGATCGGGCAGTGCCAGAGTGCTGCCATGGCAAGGTCCTTTGACCCTATATGCCAAAGCGATCGACAATGTCGAGGTAGCGTCCTTAACGGCAACCATCAATGGCCAGGAAATTGTGCTTGACGCATTAGGTCAAGCGACGTTTACGTTCGAGGAGTGGGGATTCACTCGCCTCAACGCAACTGCCAAAGCGGTCGACACCAATGGAAACGTCACGGAAAAGTCCGTGTCATTTGGATTCTCGTTTCCCGAGGGATGGGGCGGATCTGGAGAGTTGATTCCGCAGGCCGTGATCAGCAGTCCGCCCGAAGCAGCGGAAGTGACCGGCATGGTATCGATTTCGGGCACGGCATCGCATGCGACGTTTAGATCCTACCGACTTTCTTATCGACGGGTGGATCAGGATCAGTACATCGAGTTTCATCAATCCAGTGTCCCTGTCGTCAATGGACAATTGGGCGTTTGGGATACGACTTTATTGGAGAACGACGGATACGTGCTTCGGTTGGAGGTAACGACGGCCGGAGGCGTTGTCAATGTTGCTGAGCATCACGTTGGACTTTCTGGCGCGTTGAAGCTAGGCAATTTCCAACTGCAGTTCCGAGACATGGCGATTCCAATTGAAGGAATCCCCATTGAAGTCACTAGGGTTTACGACTCTTTGCGAGCCGACCGAGAAGGAGATTTCGGATTCGGTTGGCGCATGGAATATAGGAATGCGGATCTGCGGGTCGGATTGAAAAAGAGTGCCTTGGAAGACATTGGCATCTACATGCCGTACAAGGAGGGAGTGAAGGTCTACTTGAATATTCCAGGGAAAGGCCGTCAAGGATTCACGTTTACACCAATTGTTCGAGTGCTGCAGGGCTTTGGTGGAAATGGTCTAGTCATAGCGACCCCCAACTTTACCCCGGATCGAGGGAACACAAGTACTCTTTCGGTCGCGAGTGGCAATTTGTTTGTCAACGAATACGGCGAGTTGTACGCATCAGGGGGCATTCCATGGAACCCAGCCAGTCCTGATTTTGGAGGCGGCTATCAAGTGATCACGGAGGACGACACGAGTTACTTCATCGATGGGAACACGGGGCTTATGACTCGCGCAACGGACCGAAACGGCAACACGCTGACGTTTGATGAAAATGGGATTCGAGGGCAAGGCGCGAGAATTGATTTCCAACACGACGCACAGGGGCGAATCATTTCGATAGTTGATCCTAATGACAAAAAAATCGTGTACCAATACAGTGCTTCCGGTAACTTAGCGGCGGTGACGGATCGTGACGGAAACCAAACTCGGTTTTCGTACAGTGCAGCCAGGACGCATTTTCTGGAGACAGTCCTTGACCCGCTCGGTCGAACCGGGATTCGCGCGGACTATGGGCTCGACGGAAGGCTCACACGCACAGTCGATGCATTGGGCAACGGGATAAATGTTCATTACGATCCAGCAAATGCGATCGTTTCTGCAACCGATGCCTTAGGGAAGACGACCATCCTCGAGTATGACAATCGCGGCAATATCGTTTCGACAACCGATGCTCTAGGCGGGATCGTCAAGTCGCAATTTGACAACGACAACAATCCAATCCGTACCGAGGATGCCTTAGGGCGTGTTACCCAAGCCTCGTTTGACGCGGCGGGGAACACGACTCGAATTGTCGATCCGTTGGGGAACGCAACCCGCTATCATTACAACAAGCCGGGTTACTTGGTTTCGGTCATCGACCCTAGTGGCAATGAATCCCGATCCAATTATGACAGTTTTGGGAATCTGTCTACGACCATCGATACTTTAGGAAATCAGGCAACGTATCGACACAACGACTCTGGGCAACTAACTCAAGCCAATCTACCAGGTGGATTTCGGATATCGCTAGGATTCGGAAGTTCCGCTGCTCCATCGAATGCGACCGACTGGAACGGTCAGTCCATTTCGTTAACTCAGGATCGATTGAAGCGGGTTACTTCGCGCACAACGACTTTCCAGTCCTCCGGCGGTCTTCGCGATCTGACCGAATCGATGCAGTACGATGCAAGTGGACGACTGGTTAGCAACACGGATGCGCTAGGAAACCAGCGTCGGTTTGAATACAATCCTTTGGGCCAGACGGTTGCGACCATCGATGCCTTGGGACGACGAACAAAGTACGAATATGACGCTACAGGGCGAATGACCTACGTCATCTCCCCGATGGGACAACGAACTAGCTTGGAATACGATCGTGTCGGGAACAACATTTCGTCGACCGACCCGGTGGGGAGAACCACTCGCTTCGCGTACGATGCTCTTGGGCAGCTTCTCGAAACGATTCTGCCGGACGTTACACCGGAAAGTGATATTGATAATCCGAGAACGTCGAACGTATACGATGCTGCGGGTCAAAGGATTGCGACGATTGACCCTCTCGGACGGCGCACCAACTACCTCTACGATCTCAATGGCAATCTCATTCGAATCATCAATCCGCTTGGAGAGTCAACCCAGTTTGTTTTTGACGCCGCTGGACGAAACACTGCAACAATCGATCCGCTTGGTAACACCACTCGCTATGTATTAGACGCCAGGGGGATGCAGATTGGAACCGTATTTGCGGATGGAAGCAAGATCGCCACGGTGAAAAATGCTGGCGGATTTCCCACTCGAACAACCGACGAAGATGGAAGCACGACCCTTTATGAGTACGATGCTGGAGGAAAGATAGGTGCGGTTATCGACTCGATAGGCAATCGCACTCGCTATATCCATGACCAGCGTGGCAAGCTCATTGAGCAAATCGATGCACTGGGGCATTCAACCACATTCGAGTATGACGACTTGGGTCGAGAAGTCGCTCGCGTTCGCCCCGGCGGGCAACGCTCAACGACTCAATACGATGCCGTTGGAAATGTCGTACTTCGAACGGACGCCAACGGTCAATCCATCGTATATGAATTCGACCAGGGCAACCGTCTGCAAAAAAAGAGACTGCCCGATGGAAGTATTGAAGAGTTCCAATACGATCTATCGAATCGCCTCACGCGGTCCATAGACACATCCGGGCAAATGGACTACGAGTACGACGCGGTTGGCAGGCCTGTGCGGGTGACGATGCCGGATGGCCAGGCTGTTGCTAACGCCTACGATGCCGCAGGGCAATTGTCTTTTCAAACGAGTCTCGCGGGTACTGTCCGGTACGGTTACGACGCTGCGGGACGACTCATCGCGGTTACCGACCCATCGGGCGCTGTCACTCGGTACGTCTACCAATCCGGTGGGTTGGTCATTCGCACGGATCTACCCAACGGCGTGACCGAACATCGCCAGTACGACCAAAAGAACAGGCTTACCCATCAGTATTCGGAAACGAATGCAGCGACGCTCTTCGATACCAAGTACATCCTCAGTGACGCTGGACGAATGTTGTCCAAGACATCCGATGGTGTCCATTCGCGATACACGTATGACGGTGCCCAGCGGATTGTTCAAGAGACTCACCAGTCTAGCATTTTGGGGGTCAGAACGATTGGCTATCAGTACGATTCTGCGGGCAACCGACTCACTCGAACCGACTCCGCAGAAGGAACAACCCAATACATTTATAACAGCAATGATCAATTGGTGCGATCGGTACGCGATGGGCTAGAAACAGTCTACTCGTACGATGCCAATGGAAGTCTGTTGAAATCCGAGAGCGCTAGTCTTCTAGTCACCAACGTTTGGGATAGTCAATCGCGACTGAAGTCATCGAGTCAGTCGGTAAACGGTGCCATTCGAATTGAATCGTACCGCTATGACGTGAGTGGCACACGCGTGACAACCACAACGGATGGAATTGAAACGCGATACCTTGTCGACAAGTCGACCTCGTTGCCCTATGTCATTGCTGAATATACCCCGGTTGGCAACCTCGTTTCTCGCACTATTTTTGGGCTGCAACCCATCGCAAGCACAAGCGGAACGGATATGACTTATTTCGTAACGGATCGGCTGGGTAGCGTCGTCGCAACTTTGGATGGAAGTGGAGTGATCAAGTCGAGGCAAAGGTTTGATGCGTACGGTAGGAGCTTAGCTAGTCAAGGCACAAGCAATTCCGACCTTCAGTACAACGGAGAACCTCGAAGTGGGGTCACGGGTCAAGACTACTTGCGGGCTCGTTACTACGATTCTGAAACGGGACGCTTTACCTCCGAAGATCCATTTGACGGATTCGTGATCCGACCTCTGAGTCGCCATCAGTACCAGTATGCGGACCTTGATCCAGTCAACAACTCGGATCCGACTGGATTGACGACGCAGGCAGAGCTTTCCGTCAGCACTGGAATTCGCGGACTTCTCGAGCGGAGTTCTGCTTTCCAAACAGTGCTTAAGGTCAAAAAGAATGCTGGCGACTACGCCGGAGGTGCGGAAGCGATTGTGATGGTTCTAGGAATGTTTGGAACGATGGTAGCCGATGCCGCAGCTTTCATTGCATATCGGCATGTCCTTGGAAGCAGCCCGGCAACCTTTAAGAATTCGACAGATTTTGAAGGAAAAATCAAGACGAATCCACTTAAGAAAGTCAGCGTCTCAGCGGAGTCTTCCGGAGGGGTTCATTCCATTGGAGTAGGTTTCGAGTTCTCCAAGATCGCTGGCGGCAAGTTGGCGCCTGCTGGTGGGTTCAAAGCATCCTCGAACGGAGTGCTCGCTTTTTCTGGCGATGTTTCTCTCGGATTCGACTTGAAGTACAACACTGCAGTTGGCTTTACATCGGGATTTTCATTCGCTGAAAACAGCAAAGCAGACGGTGGGATCGATATCTTCGTGATGTCGCTTGTTGGCAAATTAGGCGCAACATACTCAAACGGAGACTACTCTGCATCGAGTCCGTTTTCGGGAGGACCCTCGTTCTCGCTCGAATACACTATCCTTGTCGCATTCAAACTTGAAATTGACATCGTCCCTGGCTTGATTTCGTAGATGCTGGTCTAAAGTCGTCGTTCGGTGTTACGCAGCCTGGCCAAGTCCTCAACAGATGCAGACCCAGGCATGGGTTCGCTTCGAACGCGGGACATCGGGATGTTGCCAAGGTCAGACAGGCGTTCTTCCCAAGTGGTAGCTTTCGCAATGCTCATAGTTCATCCTCTTTCATTTTTGCACAAGCAACTTGGCCAAGGATGCGGCGAGTGACTGCAGGGCCGCGTCATTGGGCAAGGTCAATCGCAATTGAATTCGCCCTTGCTCGTCTCGATCCACACATTGCGAAAGCCCTTGCGAAATCTGGGCTACCGTCTCACTTGGCGGCGGTGTTCCGTTGTCAAGCAATTGCGAGACGAGTTGAATCGCTGCGCCAAGCAACTCGCCGCTCGCCGATGCGACTCGCTCACGACGCTCCGCCAATTGCTCCGTTTGCTGGGCAACTTGAATTTGTCGGGACTGATCGATGGGTGCCGTTGGTTTTTCGCCAAGCAGTTTTTCCAAGCGACGCTTCAACTCCTCCATGCCACTTTCCAGCTTGACGTCGCTCACATCGCTTTCTACATCGAGGGCAGCCATAGCCAAATCGTGTTTGCTGGCCAAGGTCGCGAGCATGCGTTCCTCGATGGTATCCTCGGTGATCAGCAAGAAGACTTGAACTGGGTTCTTTTGTCCCATGCGATGCGCGCGAGCGATGCGTTGTTCCAAGACGGCCGGGTTCCAAGGCAAATCGACATTGATGACGGTGTTGGCGGATTGCAGATTCAAGCCAGTTGCACCCGCGTTGGACATGATTATGGCACGGCATTTGGGATCATTCTGAAACGTATGCACGATCTGTTGGCGTTGCTTTTGTGGAACTTGGCCGTCCAAACGCACAAAGGGCAGTTTGTGCTTTTTGAAAAGCGGCTCAATCAACGTTAGCATCGTTGTCCATTCGCTGAACAACACAATCTTGCGAAATTCCTCGTCCGCCAACTGCTCCAGCAATTCATCCAGTGTTTCGAGTTTACTGGAGTAGCCCGGCGGTTGCTTGTCGACCAAAAACGTACTATCGCACGCCATGCGAGCCATCAACAGATGCTTTTGCAATCGGAGCAAGTCCATCTCCGTGATATAGGCCTTGGATGCAATCTGAGCTGCCCTAGCGACATGATCATCGCTCAGTGTCTTTTGCTCGTCGGTAGGACGAATGCGAACAATTTCCGTCGTCCTTTCCGGCAATTGCTGCATGACAGTTTGCCGAGTCCGTCGCAGCAGAATCGGTTTCAACATCTCTCGCAGTTGATCCAGATTCTTGTAACCCGAGATCTTTCCGTCGTCGTTGACGACTCGATGCCGGTGAAAAAATCGATACGCGGGGCCCAACCGTTGGTTGTCCACAAACCGAACGACGGTGAAGAGTTCCTCGAGTCTATTTTCCAAAGGGGTTCCAGAGAGCACCAAAGCAAACTTTGATCGCAGTTTCTGAAAGACACGGGTGGTTTTTGACTCCCAGTTTTTGATGCGCTGCCCTTCGTCCAAGATGATGAAGTCCCATTCGATCTGGCTGACGATCGCTTCGTCTCGCATGATTTGTTCGTAGTTTGCGATCTTGAAGAAGCCGTCATCACCATACTGTTCGGCACGTTCGCTGGCCGACCCCAAAATGATGCGATGCGAGCGATTGCAGAACCTCGCAATCTCAGACGCCCATTGGCTCTTGAGACTAGCAGGGGTGACGACCAAGACATTCTTGATATCGGTAAACTTCGCGAGCAATTCGGCGGTTCCAATTCCTTGGATGGTTTTCCCTAGTCCCATGTCGTCAGCCAAAATGGCTCGACCCGCACCGACAGCAAACGCAATCCCATCGAGTTGGTAGGGTAGCAATTCAACCTTGAGCAGTTCTTTTCGATAGGGATGTTTCTTTGGATCTAAACGAATCTCGCTCGATTTGGCTTGAAGCTTTTTCTGCAGTAGCTGAGTTTCCATAAATGATTCAGCGTCCGGATAAATCGTTACTTCAGTTCCTGCTCGTTCCAGTTCGCGAAGGACCTTGACGACTCTTGACACATCCGTCGCAGTCTTGTCGATGAAGCCCTTGAGAAGCTTGGCAGACTCGGGCTCCAAAGAGTTCGGCACGTTGAACCGCAATCCGATCTCGGGATCGATCGTGTCACCGTAATGCATTCGCAGCGATAGATTCTTGCGCTCGTAAGGCTTAGCCAAGACTTGTTTGCTAAACCGTTTCTCGATTTTGGACTTGGCAAAGAGGATGTGTTTGCAAGTTCCTAGTTGATTGGTACGGAAGTCGGGGCAGGAGCAATAGGAGCGTCCAGGCTCCATGCCTCGCATCGAAACGCGATAAGTATTACCGGTTTCTTGACTAGTGACGGTGTAGTCGGCCCATGGTGTCGAAGCGTCCGTCGATTTCAGAAGCATCCGGTCGGATTGGGAACGCTGTTGACGTTCGGATATGGCTCGCGCGATCAATTCCTTGGGGGATAGATTTTCGATAGGTTCATGTGGATCAGGAACTTCGGATAGCCCAAGAATGAGTTTCGATTCCAGGACCATGTGCAGCGTAGAAGCAATATGATGACAATCGGTTTTGCAAACATCGCAGTGGAGATGAAGACCATTCGGTTTGCTAGTCATTTCGACGATCGTGACTTGTGCGACCCTCGCTGGAAGCTCCGAATCCGGAATGGCTGCGAACAAAGAATCGCCAGTGAGCCGAACCGCTTTTGGCACATCGATTTCGATTTTGCCTCCCTGACGCAGCCGCTTAGCCCCTTGTTCGCCGAGCAGTCGTTCTGCGGCCCGAATAGTCAATTGCCCTAACCTATCGCGGATGGTTAGTCTTTTGGTAACACGATGCGGATTTTGCTTAGTTTTCGTGGCGGGTTTTACGGGAGCAGAGGTCTTGCCTTGTTTGGAAAGTCTGGAAGATACCCTCACCATGGTTTGCTATTCCTTGCAACACGAGTCGATAGAGAAAGTAGATCGCACGTATCTTAGCATCGTCGGAACCGACTGGAAACACCGCGACCATCCGCGATCCGAATGATGAGCCCGCTTCTCGTTCTATGCCGCGTCCTGTTGTTGACGCTGAATACGCGTCACGTGTAGCAGGTACAAATGTTCCGTTGTTTCGCCTCCGTCAGTTGTCACATACAACCAGTGCTTTGTTAGCCAAGCCATTTCCGGGTGTTTGATGGTCACGTGGGTTCCATCGCTCATCACAACCGTAAATGGAATAAACGGCTTGGTGTTCATCATTTTCTTGAGTTCGGCTTGCATAATCACACTCCCTTTAAGCTTTGTGGCCTCCTACTCTAGGTTTACATCGGTGGTTTGGGACGACTAATCTATTGTAGGCTACGCGAGAAATCATGGGTATGTTTTTTGTTTTTTAGTCGCCATCCTCTTAGTCGATAAGCGTAAAAGCCAAAAAGCGTTGCCACGAACGGCGTGTAGGAAGTTATTCTACCTGGTGCCAATGTTGCAAAGGAAATCGCCACGATCAGCAGAACGGTCAACCGTAGCTTCCACGAACGCCGACTGAAAGCGACCCACATGGCGAACAAGCTCACACTGGCCGTCCAGCCAGACAATATGACCGGTAAAATCCAAACACGCGTGCCTAACTGGTTCCAACTCAAAGCCGGTAGCCATCTGAGTATGGAAAACAAAAATGCAAAGACGATCGTCAGCAAGAACAGGTCTCGAAGTGCAAACGCTGCCGATTCTTGTTTCGAAACGCTGTTCATTGCTCGTTCCGGAGTTCTGTCCGTCTCAAGGCGAAAACGCAACCATCGCAACGGCATCATCGCCAGCAAGAAAATGAACATCAACAAGAAAAGTCCGCTGATGAATAGCGGCAACGTCTTGTCATCCGACTCCAGCGGCAAAAGGTGCATGATTCCCGTCGTTGTTCCGGCGAGCAAGAGCAACGGTTGGAATCGAAGCGACCAGCGGGTTTTCCCAAAAATCAACCAAGTCATGGCCAAGTGAGTCCAACTCGCGAAAATGCCTACACAGACCATGTAGTCTGAATAGTAAAGAGCTGTATAGAAAGCTACTACCAGCCCGGAACAGAAAACGAAATCCAGCCAACCATGTGGATGGTATTTTGCAGACACGAAAAGCCAAGCGAGACACCAGACCGCGTAGGTTAGTATGACGCATTGCTGACACCACTCTGGCCAAAAGAACGTATCGAAATTGCGAACCAACTGGCCCGAGGTCAAATCGTATAGAAATAGGCGATGATCCTGCGTGGTCAACACAAGTCGGTTTGCTCCATCCAAGAACGCGCCACCTAACGTACTCCCAAAATGGTAGTGCCCTAGGGCGACGTCGAATCGGATCAATTCTTTGCCGCTGGTTTTGTCCAGCACGATACAGTCGAAGCCGAGTGACTCTGTTACTTTTTTGCGTATGGTGATCAGTCGATTGCCGACATTGTCTAGGTCAAGCAATTCGGAGCCCACGGGGATTGGCAGCGTCTGGCCTGTCAGAATGTCCGTGTGCAGCAATGGCGAGACTCTCCACCGGAGACAACAATTCAAGTACGAGAAATCCAAAGAGGACATCGTCGTTGGCAACAATGGGTCTTGCGGCACCGGGTACTTCGATACGACTTTGCCTGTACTTGTGTCTCGAACTTCAATAGTCTGACCGTCTGCAAGAAGGCTGAGAACGTAGCTTTGGTCACCGATCCGTTTGTTTAAACAGTGCAAATCGCTCCAACCCGCTAGTTGCTGAATCTGACCATCTATAACTTCAAAAAGAACCACTTCGCGTACCCCGGTTTTTGAATTGGGGGCACTTACGACGAGCGCGCTATTCGTGTTCGGGACAAGCTCTAGGTGATATGGTTCGTCTATCGGAAGGGAAATTTTGTCGACTACCGAACCACTTGAGACATCCGATGATTCGAGCGTACCTGAACGAAGGCTCATCAAATGGTCGCTTACAACAAAGATTCCGTTTTCCATCTCCCGTCGGCTGCCAGTCGTAATTCCAATAACTTCGGGCGGTTGGTCGCTATTCAACTCAGCGATTTGCACAACAAATTGATCTTTGCTCTTTTCCCCAAACAGCCACGCCTTGGTTCCCGTTGTGCTTATTCGGAGAGTTCGGAGCATGGGTTTGAAGACCCGTACGGAAGTTGCGCCAGATTCGAGATCAGTACAGTAGAATTGGTTGAAACGGTTAGAAAAGTTGTTGTAGCCAATAACGAAGTGCCGTTGACCGTCGATTGTTGGCCAGCTTGAGACGAAGTTTGGCCGTGCATTCTTAGCTGCCCAAATGGCCAAATATCCGATTGGAAATAAGAGGCAAACCATCACGGCATAGAACAAAATGGCTCGTTTCATTGATATACGCATTTCGAACTCGTCTTTCCGTGGTAATTACGCAACACCATCATAGCTTCCCCTTTGGCTATGCTTGAAAGTAAAATAGCCACTGATTGACAAGAAAAACCACGCGGAGAGGGAAAATCGACGCGGACTTCCATTTGACAAGAATTAGCGAGATAAAACATGTGGAATACGGCAATGGGCGAACGAACACTCGTTGGAGCGGAACGGCGATTGGTCGTTAGTGCAGGCTGGGGACTTGCTGATTTTATTTCGGCCGAGGCGCCTGAGAACAAGGCGATCTTGGGTATCGTTCTCTTCGATCGACTTACGTGGCAGCAGCAAATGCTGATGCTAGAAAGAGTATTGACGGCGCTGGTGGAAGCATCGATACCTGCTCCGCCAACCACTGCTTTATTGGATTCCACCGTCGCTGCTATCTATGCACATTTGTACACAAGCATCGAGATCGAACTGGATGATGCGAGAATGGACATGGACTCTCCGCTGGGTGAAGAGGACCATTTCGACGTTCGCAACGAGATTCTCGAAGCGCTGCGGGAACCAGTGGATTCTGACGAACCAATCGAGGAATCACCGGAAGGTGGCTGGCCCACAATCCTGTGCGATGAAATCGACGAATGGGAATTGGCCATCGAATCGTTGCGAGGTCGAATTCTTGCCGACGAAGACTGGCAAATGGAAGCGATAACCATGGATCTTCCGCCTCAGACGAGCCGAACTCTTAAGAGAGAATTGGGGATTCAACGTGATTATTTCATCGATATTCCACCAGACGTAACAGATGAAGAGGCGGAAGCAGCCCGATGGCGAATCGTCGAGCTTGGGCGAAAGATCCTGGATGAACCGGAATTTTGAGAGGTAGGGAGGGATATCGCGGGGATCGGACACCACGACCCTATTGATTGGGAATGCTTAGTGCAAGAGCATTAGCTGTAGCATCTCTCTTATCACGAAAACGACGACTAGGAAAACAGGAACGTTAAGAACGCTTGTCCAGATCAGCTTTTGGCGATATTTGGGCCGAACAGCCTCATCCGAGATCATGATTCGAAAAAGAAGGCAGGCGACAAGGATGGCAATGGGAAGGAAAAAGAAGGTGACTAGCGAGCCGCGTAAAGCTCGATCAATTAGCAGCTCTCTCGCGTTAAGCTCTGGGTCGCTAGCTGTTTCTATCAGGTCTTCTTCATTCGTCCTGGCTTCTTCGTGCGGATCATTATCATTATCGATTTCGTCTAGATAGGGGTGTTGGAAGAGCGGTTTCGAGTCTTCGTCTGGCGCGGATTCCATGGCCAACTCACCCAGCTCGGCCAAGTCAACCTTTGGTCTATTCTCCAAAATTCTGCAAGCGTTTTCCGAATTCCCTTCCGCGACCATGAGTCGGATCTGACCGGCAGCTTCTCCCAACAACCACACATTCTGAAGAAGGCTTTCATTTTCCATCACCGCCTGGACTCCCTCGGATTCGAGCAAATTCATATCAATCCAGGCTTTGATTGGCTCGTAATAGACCGCTACGGTGGCAAGCTTCATTTCAATTTCCTCGGATGGGGGAATCGCAAATCACCCTCATTCTAGTCTGCGGAGAACGGTTTAGTCCCGTTGTCTCAACGGAGGGGAATGGAGCACACTCCGAGATTTCGAAAAGCCGATTAAGATCAGGGAAATGATGAGATGGAGAAGCAGGGCGGAAACAGTTTGGAAAACTGTTCTACACTGAGTTTGGAAAACTGTTTTACAATGCGTAGAACAAAACGTAGTAAAATGAACTCACGTTGTTTATGCAAATGCGACGTCATCTACTGGCCATCCGGTCGGAACTGCAATTGGAATGAATAGCCTCATCTTCTTTTTCAAACGCCTCAGATCGGTTGGAAGGTTCTCCCATGGGCTCCTCGTTTTCGTTGTTGCACTTCTCTTTTTTTGCGCGATGTCCACTTTGCCACCAAGGGCACTCGCTGACGAAAGTGTGCGGCTGTCGGCGGTTCGAAAAGCTGCGCGGGTTCGTTTTGCATCGCTACAAGCGCTTATCCCATCGCATAGAACAGGACTAACTGAAACTTCAATGGATCGGTTGCTTGAAATGATATCTGATCAAGAGATCGCAGTGGCTTGGCGAGCAGCCGAAATGATCGGCAAGCATGCGAATCGGTTGGATACCAATCGACTGTTGCCCGCGTTGAGTCGACCATCGGTTTCCGTTGCCGCCACTGAAGCATTAGCTCGAATGGGTTCCGACGCTCGGCCCGCGATTCCGAAATTGTTGGGAGCCTTCCCAGCGGGTTCTGCACGAGGCACTTTCAGTCGCGATTCGGTTGAAGTTGCGCTTCCCATAATTGGCAAGCCTCGCGCCGAGGACATACCGAAATTGATCGCCATGTTGGAAGGGGAGATCGTAGGAAGTGAAGATTGCGAACGTCGCATTCAAGTTTTGAACGTACTGTATTGGGCTGGCGCATCTGCCTCTACGGTCGCAGATTTGCTTGCGCGGATCGCGGTGCGAGATGCGGCGTTGTCTGCGGAACAAGACAAGCGATGGGAGGCAGTTAAGAAAACAGATCGCGTTAGGGATTTCGAGGACATTCGATTTGGGTTGTCTGCCCAGTTGGCGATGGCATCGCTTTGGGCTACCACACTATCTAACTTGAGGGACAAAACATATGTGGAATACAACGTACGGTGAACGAACACTCACCGGAGCCGAGCGACGCTTGGTTGTTATGGAGAGTTGGGCGCTATTCGATTCCATTTCCGAGTTCAAGTCCATCGGTGGATCAAGTATAGAAGTTGTCTTGTTTGATCGGCTCTCATGGCAGCAACAAATGCTGTTGCTCGAACGGGTGTTAATGGCGCTCATCGAACCAACAATACCTGCTCCAACTACCACCGCGTTACTGGAAGCAACTGTGGCAGCGATCTATGCGCAAATGGTCATCAGTGTTCAACTGGAAATCGACCTCATCGAGCCGGAAGACGATTCGAGCAATGCTTACGACCCATTCGGCGGTTTTTACGTTCGACAACAAATCCTCGATGCTCTTCAGGAACCGATGGACGTCGACGAACCAGAGGGTGATCCCTTCGAGGAATATAGTCTATCTGTGGAATGCGACGAAATCGAAGAATGGGAAATGGTTATCGAATGCTTGCGAGGGCGAATCCTGGCAGATGAAGACTGGCAAATGGAAGCCATCGTCATGGACCTTGCCCCCTCGACCAGCAAGGATTTGAAGCAGCGGATGGGGATAAAAGGGGATTACTTTATCGACATCCCACCGGACGTTACAGATGAGGAGGCTGAGGCAGCACGGTTGCGAATCATCGAGATTGGGCGAAGACTCCAAAAGGAACCTCCGTTTTGAAAGAGCAAATGTATGCCCGAACTTCCTGACATCCGGCTTTATCAGACGACACTCCGGAAGAAGATTGTTGGCCAAGTTTTGCAGGCGATGGTTGTGCGAAGCCCTTTTCTTTTGCGAACTTGGGAGCAGGAGCCAGCGGCATTGGTCGGCTTGCGGGTCGAGTCGGTCGAACGCTTGGGAAAGCGACTTGTTTGGTGTTTCGAAAAGGACCTATTCGTTGTAATCCACTTGATGATCGCTGGTCGATTTCACTGGAAAAACAAAACGGCATCGCCAACTAACAAGAACGATCTGGCTGCATTTCAGTTCGAGCATGGAACCATGATGTTGACTGAGGCCAGTTCCAAGAAAAGAGCAGGATTGTGGATAGTCTTAGGACGGGATGCTGTCAGCGCATTGCACAAACCGGGCCTCGATCCGCTGAATTGCAACCTTGAGGATTTTAGAACCGTGCTCCTCCGTCGAAACAATACGCTCAAACGAGCCTTGACCGATCCATCTCGATTCGATGGCATCGGGAATGCGTACAGCGATGAAATTTTGTTTGCAGCCAAGTTGTCCCCCTTGCAGCGTACCGAAAACTTAACTGCAGCCGAGGTGGAGCGTCTTTGGCAATCATGCAGCGAGACATTGAATTGGTGGATCGAGTTGCTGCAGGCCCAGCATGCGAACGACTTTCCTGAACGCGTAACGGCCTTTCGACCCGAGATGTCGGTTCACGGAAAGTTTGGAAAGGAGTGCCTCGAATGCGGCGCTCCGATTCAGCGTATTCGATATGCCGACAACGAATGCAATTACTGCCCGCGTTGCCAAACCGAAGGCCGCATCCTGGCCGATCGATCGCTTAGCAGGCTACTCAAAGACGACTGGCCAAAGACTCTGGAAGAGCTTGAGTGACTTATGTTGGTTTTCAAACCGATTCGAGCCCAAATTTTGGAAGATGCTCAAGCGTTTGAGATCTTGCTCTTACACCTTGCTAGTGCGAAACGGTAGTTTTCTGTCTGCCCTGTGCCTAAAATGGCTGCATGGTAGATAACAACCGAATTCGCAAACTTACTCTCGTTCTGAAGTGGGTAGTTGTATTCGTCATCTTGAAAGTGCTCGTGGGGATCGTCTCGAACTATCCTGATTACTTTCCGCCAAATTTTGATGCTGACTTTCTGCTCGGCCGCGATCGTGATTTTTACGGAGCCTACGGAATCGCATTTTACACCCACATCTTGACGACCCCATTCGCGATGGTCAATGGCTTGGTCTTAATGAACGAATCGTTGCGCCAGCGTTTTTCTAGCCAGCATCGGTGGCTGGGTCGATTGCAAGTGTTTGTCGTTCTGCTTCTGGTGGTTCCCAGCAGTTTATGGATGTCGGCGTATACACGTAACGGTCGAGTCGCAGGGGCTGGTTTCGCACTCCTTGCGCTGATCACTGGGTTTTGTATGATCATGGGCTGGCGTAGAGCGGTAGAGAAAAATTTCAAAGCACATCGATTTTGGATGACACGGTGCTTCGTCATGCTTTGCTCCGCGATCGTGCTCCGATTAATGTCAGGAGTCGCGACGGAATTGATTCCAAATGCGATGTGGACTTATCCCTTTGCGGCCTGGGGCGCGTGGCTCATACCTTGGATGTCGCTTGAGGGCTTTGAGCAATACAAGCGAAGTCGAATGAAGACGCCAGCAAATGATCTATCTTTCTCCCCCTCGCCCCGTTTCGGGGAAAGGGAGCCGGGGGGTGAGTCGTCATAGGACATGCCGCGCCGCGCTTAGGGTCAATTCAAGTCTATAGCGTCTCGAGGCCATCGATAGTCGCAAATCCGCGGAGAACGTCTTTCGATGCATTGACAGAAAGGAATTGAACACCTCCATCTGCCATACAGACGTGTCGCCCGTTCTGATGTGCGGTTTTTGACTTGGGATCTGCAGAGACAAACATTTCTTCACTTGCGTCCCCAGGGCACATCCAATGCAAAGCTTTCAATGGCTCCGTTTCGAAGATCATCACGGTGTTGCTTAATCCATCTACAATCTCGGTAAAAATCCGCCCAGACTGTGGCCGGAAGCAATTGTGTTCGCCGACGATGGCCAGGTAAGTCGTATGTCCCGCTGGGACGTCACTGGAAGGGCAACGATAAACCGAGACGGGACTACGAAAGGCGGCTTCATTGGCTGGGTCATCCCATGCCTTGGAGAAATCGATTTTGGCGTAGAGCTCGGACTGCTCCAGAAAGGGTAGGATTAGCGATCGCCAACTATGCAATCGATTTCCATCTGCATCCACTGTATAAGCGGGAGGAAGCATTTTGTACTGGCTCTCGTAGTTGTGCAGTGCCAGTGCAATTTGTTTGAGGTTGTTGGAGCACGCCATGCGGCGGGCGGCTTCGGGAGCCGATCTCGAGGCAGGGAAAAGGAGCATCACAAATAAACCGATGATCGCTAAACACACGAGCAGTTCCGTCTTAGTGAAGCCACATCGTTTCATTCCTCGCCAAGATTTAGCGTCAGCGATTGGGATTCCTTGAATTGCATTGTGCATATCAGCGACTTCCGAATAGATTTCAAATGAAACTTGTCGAACAAAAGATTCATGCTACTGTCCGGCTGGCGCTTCGGAAACCAATTGCTTCAAAAAGCTCTCAAAACCGATTCGAAAAAATCGTATGATCACAGAAGATGTTGTCGCTTGGCGGTAGCAGGTTCGACAGAACGCCGGATCTCAGAAGATGGCAAAATAGGGATGATTGCTTCTTGCCACAAAAGGCACAAGGACCACAAAAGTGGCTAACGATCTGTGGAAGGGTTCGAATTCAACAGAACGGCTGATTTCAAAAGATGTGCCGAACGTTGTGTCTTGGGATGGGGACGTTGGGCGGGAACAATTGGGACAATTGTTCTACATTAATCTTCGAGCAGTAGACGCCATGGTTTTGAACTCTCGACCTTCAACGTGGGCAACGTTCTTGCATCGACCGATCTCCGTAGTTGCATTCGCGACTGCTGTAGGGTACTTAAACGGTTCCGGTTGCCATGGTTCTTTTGGCGACCATTTCAAATTTACAGAAACTTGGCCAGCTACCATCCCACGAGCAATGAACTCGCCGTTCGGCCCTACTTCGCATGTTCTAGACGTTTCGCACCCGCGTGTACTCGAGCTCAACCGAACATTCTCCAGCTTCGATCCCGCCAATTTCTTGATTCTGCCACGAACTATTCCGGTTTCCGGTATTGTTAGAGCGACTCGACCGTTCATGGCACCCGAAAGAACAAATTCCAGGTTATCGTCAGTCACTACCTTGAGTTTGTCGTTGTAGTTGAGCAAAAGTCCGTTCAACACTGCGAGTCCTTCGCGGTCCAGTTTTTTGGAGAAAACACTTCGGAGCAGGTCTGGTAAAAGCATACGCAAGCCGGTGTCGCGATCGGACTCAAACACGCCGTTGGGGACACTCACTAAGTAAGGCTCGATCAAAGTATCCCCCTTCGCACCAGATACGTTAACAGGAATCGGGCGAGTTGGTTGTAAAGTGATTTCGAGGGAAAGCTTTCCCTTTGGTGCGAGGTCGGGTCGCACACAACGCAACTCGTGTTTAAGGGAACCAATCCAAAGATAAACATCTTCTCTCCCGACTCTCGGCTCACTCGATTTCGGATAGTCTAACTCAAAACGACCTTCGGCCCTTGATCTGGTGTCAGCGTAGCTCAGTCCGACCCCAGCCACAAAAACCTGTACAACAACGATCGCGTCCTCGATCGGTTTCCCATTGGTGTCGATGACCTTGCCTGCCAATTTACGCTCACCTTGATTTTGTGCTCCGATTAAAGGGCGCGCGTCTTGGCAATGGGTGAGCTTTGTGGGCAAAACGCTAATCATCAACAATGCGAGAAGAAAGTACCGTTTTCGCCAACTCCCGGACGAAGGCGTACTCGAAGCGATTATCGTTCGCTTACTGATGACTAACCGTCGTTTGGTCATGCTAACTGCCTCACTCACCTATTGGAGTAAAGTTACGTTCGAAAGTTAGGCTTTTTATTGTAGTAGATTCAACCGCTCGCCAGATTTAAGTGAATCGCAGGACAGGAAAATTTAGCGACAGGAATATAAAACCAATCTTTCTGCCATTCATTTTTCTGCCAACGTCGTTTCGAAAGACTAGTCAACTGCTTTGAAGTGAGCACCAGGCTCAGTTGATGAGATTGAGCAGAACGCCTGACCCCAGTTGAAGCGAAGAACGTTGCGTTTGCGATGGAGACGCTGGGCGGGAACAATTGGGACAATTGTTCGACACTAGAGTAAAGCAGTTGTCTCAACTGCTTGGGAGTTAGTACCAAGCTCAGTGGATCAGGTCCAAAAGAACGCCAGATTATAGGAGATAGGCCGAAGGCAAGGCTGTGATTTACGATGGAAACGCGGTGCGGGAACAGTTTGGAAAACTGTTCTACACTGATGTTCTACACTGGGCGCAAAAAAAAACCCGACTTAGTTTGCACTAAGCCGGGCTTCTCTATTTTGAAATCTGGTGGTTGTCACAGTGGCCGTTTGACACAGCCAAAGCTAGATGAGTTTTTCCTGAAACAAGATTCATGCTCACTTATGTGCGAGGAACGCAAGCGTTCCAAGCTGTAATTATCCTTAGAAAGGAGGTGATCCAGCCGCAGGTTCCCCTACGGCTACCTTGTTACGACTTAGTCCCAATTATCAAGCTGACCTTCGGCGCCTGCGTCCTTGCGGTTCGCTCAGCGACTTCGGGCCCTCCCAATTCTCGTGGCTTGACGGGCGGTGTGTACAAGGCTCAGGAACACATTCACCGCGGTATGCTGACCCGCGATTACTAGCGATTCCAGC